>JALGZR010000195.1 GCA_025774805.1 bacterium | reverse complement strand
GGACCGCCCGGCCCTCGGCGATGTCCTTGCGGGCCTCGGCCGTGCCCTCTTGGTACGCCCTCTGCAACTCCGCGAGGCGACCGGTCTCCGGGCGTTCGCCGCAGGCGGCGAGGAGCAGGAGGATGCCCGGGACGATCCGGTGGCTTCGCACCCAACATTGGACGTCGGGGAGCGCCTCGAGTTCGCGCCACCCCGCCCGGGCCGCCGCTACTCCTTCCGGATCTCGGTCAGCTCGATCTTGCCGGTGGAACTCTTCTCGGAGACGAGTCCGAGACCCGGCGAGTAGATGACGCGATCGGCGTCCTCGGGGTCGTCGAGGTTCGTCTCCAGGGCCGAGAGGCAATTCTCGAAGGTGCCCGCCGGGACGACCGCCGTCTCGTTCAGGGAGAGGACGAGGACCTCGTCCCGTCCACCCGGGTACTCGCCGTAGTAGCGGTCTCCGACCTGCGGGTCGGCCCCGAGCACCATCCACGGCTCCGCGCCGTCCACGCCCGCCTGCCAGGAGTCCGTCGTCGTCACGGCCTGGCCGCCCCCGAACTCCACGGAGTGCTCCCCGTAGGTCCAGAGGTTCCCGTCGACATCCTGCGCATACCAGTGCCGGGTGACCTCGGCGATCTTCCCGTCGATGTAGACCTCCTGCAGCAGCGTCGCGCAGGGGATCCCGTGGATGACCCGCGGCTCTTCCAGGATGCGAGCCTCGTCCCGCCGGGGGAGGCCGTCGTGGTCCCCCTCGTAGATCCAGACCGTGCCGGGGTCCATGGGGAGATAGGGGTGGCTGATGCTCTGCTCGTAGTCCTCCGGCTCGGCGGGGGCGACGGGGCCGGGCGCGGCCTCCGGAAGGCTACCCGCACCCGGATCGGCCGGCACCCCCCCGGTCGAGTTCCCCGAGACGAGGGCGCTCACGTCGTCCTCGTCGGTGGAGTCGCAGCCCGTCAGAACGATGACCAGGAGAAGGGGAAGCAGCGCATGCGGTTTCACGACTAGGAATCCTCCAAGGCGGATTATCCACAGTGGACCTTAGCAGGAGCTTAGGGTGGCCACCGGCCCCAAGAATGGGGCCGGCGGCCTGCAAGGAGGTCGCGGCTATGCGACCGTTGCGGGAAAACAATGCCGTGGGGCACTCCGAACCGGGGATGGTCGAAGGATCGAGACGGCTCCTGGCGACCATGCTCTCACTCCGGCTCCGCCCGCCCGGCGGACCGCGCGACCCTGCCCGCCAGGCGGGCCCCGAAGGTTCCGTCCGGCTCCTGGGCGAAGTCCACGTCCAGGCCGAGGAGCCCGGCCAACGCGGAGACGAGGGAGAGACCCAGGCCGGCGTGATCGCCGGAGGAGCGTGCCGCGTCCTTCCGCCAGAAGGGCTCCGAGAGATTCGCGAGATCCTCGCGGCTCAGCGGCTCGGACGGGTTGGTGATGTTCAACAGGAACGTGGCGCCCCCGTCGGTCGATGCCGCGCAGCGGATCTCGCTGCCGGGGGGCGAGTGACTCACCGCGTTGTCGAAGAGGTTGGTGAGGATGATGCCCAGCTTGTCCGGGTCGGACTCCACGACCAGGTCGTCGCGCATTTCCAGGCGGATTCGCGGGCTTTCGTCGGAGGCGCGCGCCGTGGACCGGGACCAGGTCGACTCGACGACCTTCCTCAGGTTCGTGGGACGGCACTCGGCCGTCTCGACGCCCGCCTGGCATCGCGCGAGGAGGAGGAGGTCCACGACGAGACGCTCCATGCGCCCCGCGATGCCCTGGACGTCTTCGAAGAACCCGGTGACGGTTTCGGTGTCCCCGGGCCACCTCTCCCCGACCTCGGAGAGGGACCGGAGCTCGGCAATGGGGGTGCGCAGCTCGTGCGCCACGTTCCCGGTGAAGCGCCGCTCACGCTCGAACGACCCCTCCAGGCGATCCAACAGCGCGTTGAGCTGCTGGACGACCGGGGCCAGCTCTCGCGGCGTTCGCGGAAGCTCGATACGCGCGTCCAGATTCTCGGCGTCGAGCCGTCCCACCTGCGAGGCGATGGCCTCGATGGGCCGGAAGCCGGAGACGAGCGCCCGCCACACGAGAGCCGCCGCCAGCAGCATGGCGGCGGCCCCGACACCGAAGAACGTAAGCCTCATCCGAGCGAGGAGCAGATCGAGCCGCTCGCGGTCGCGGGCCACGACGAGGACCAGGGCCCGCATGTCCGTGTCCGGGTCCAGGGTCGCGGGATCGAGCGCCCCATCGTCCTCGTCGTCCTCGCCCGGCCCACGCGGGACGTAGGCGAGCTGGAGGGCGCGGCCGAGGCGCCCGTCCGGGAGCCGCACGTCACTGATCGCCGCATCCAGGGAGAGGCCCGGGGCGCGCGGGAGGTCCCGATCGAGCCGGGAGGACCGCAGGAGGGACGTCCCGTCATCGAGCCAGATCTGGAAGTACTCGGGCCGATCGGGCCGGTCGTACTCCGGCAGGTCACCGGGCTCCCAGTCGATCTCGATCTGGCCTCCCTCCTGCTCGGTGAGCGCCACGAGGGAGCGCGCCTTGATGAGCGACGCGGCGTCGAACTCCCCGGTGACCTGTCCGCGCAGGAGGCTCTCCGCGTAGATCCCCGCACCCACGATCAGGCCCGCGAAGCCTGCCGCGAGGAC
>JALGZR010000194.1 GCA_025774805.1 bacterium | reverse complement strand
AGGACGAACTTCGCGTGCAGGATCGCGACCGCCGCCATGAGGAAGTTCGGGATGTAGGGAAGATAGTGCGGCGCGTAGCCCGGGTTGCGGAGGGCCGCGAGGTGCGCCGCGATCGGGTCGGTGGCGGCGGCGAGAAACGCGGCCGGTATCAGCTTCCGGGGATGCACCGGCACGAACATGGAGAAGATGAGGATCCAGATTCCGACCCAGGAGAGGCGCGCGTGGCCGGGGCGCGGGTCGGCGGGGACCCAGTGGGTGTTGAACGCGACGATCGCCGCCGCGACCACGAGGTAGACGAGACCGAAGTTGAGGATGGCCTTCGGAGAGAGCCGGGAGCGGAGGACCACGAGGATCACGATCGCCGACGCCGCGATGTTCGCCCCCGCCATCCAGGTGAACACCTGCTTCTTCTCGGCGGGATCCCGCGGGAGATCCAGAAACGACACCAGAACGTGCATGATGATGAGGCCCATGATCCACAGCCCGGCGTGGACCAGGGCCACCGCGGCCAGCCGGCGCGAGATCTCCCGCTCGACGTCGCCGAGAAACCCCGTCGATCCCGATCCGTCGGGGGCGGACGCGGCGCGAATCGGCGTCGGATCCGCTCGTTCACTGTCGGCAGGGATCACCGGCCACCTCCCGGACCGCCGGAGTCACACGCTCGCCGCCGCGGCGGTCGTGCTCCTTCCCTCGGTCGGGTCTGCCGCAGCCTCCCCTTCCGGGCCGCTCTCCGTCAAGTCTTCTGCGGTTTCTTACGAGCCGCCGGGAAGAGAATGTTGTTCAGGATGAGTCGGTAGCCGGGTGAGTTCGGGTGCCGGGACAGCTCCGTCGGGGGATCTCCGACCGCGTGCTGGTAGTCCTCGGGGTCGTGTCCCCCGAAAAACGTCCAGGTCCCCCGTCCCAGCTTCCCGTGGATGTACTTCGCCTCGTCGGTCCCCTCCACCTCGGCGAGGATGGTGACTCCCGGTTTGATGAGCCTCTTGTCGAAGCCCGTGGTCTGTCCGAGGAAGCCGTTGACCACCCCCACGTGACACTGCGTGAGCATCGTGGGAATCGGATCGTACTTCGCGGAGAACTCGAAGAGCGTGAACCAGTCGGCCAGCGCCCCGCGGGCCACGGAGTAGTTCGACGTGTCGAGATCGGAGAACTCGTACACGAGGGGATCGAGAATCAGCCGGAAGTCGCGGAACGCGAGACACCGCGAGTAGTCGAGCCTCTCCTGACAGTCCGGGTCGGGCGCGTCACCGTCGAAGACCGAGCCGACGATGTCGATGCCTCTCGCCGCGATGCCGATGTCGTACGTGTCGGTGGCCGAGCACATGGCGAAGAGGAACCCCCCTCCGACGATGTATTCCCGAATCACCTCGATCACCGCGCTCATGTGCTGGCTCACCTTCCGGAAGCCCGCCTCCCGCGCCAGCTTCTCGTAGAGCGTCTGCTGCCGCTGGTACCAGGGGGCGGCGTGGAAGGTCGCGTAGAACTTCCCGTACTGGCCGGTGAAGTCCTCGTGATGGAGGTGCAGCCAGTCGTACTCCACCAGGCGGCCGGCGAGCACCTCCTCGTTCCACACCGTGTCGTAGGGAATCTCGGCGTACGTGAGCGCCAGGGTCACGGCGTCGTCCCACGGCTGCTTGTCGGGGGGAGTGTAGATCGCGACGCGGGGCGCCTTCTCGAGGAGGACCGTCTCCATGTTCTCCACTTCGATGACGTTCCGGATCCTCGCCTCGTCCCCCGACCCGACGTCCTCGACGCTCACGCCCAGGAGCACCGCGCGGCGGCGAAGGAACTCGGCGTCCTCGAGCAGAAACGAGCCCCCCCGGTAGTTCAGGAGCCACTCCACGTTCGATCCCTGGGTGAGACTCCAGTACGCGAGACCGTAGGCCTTGAGGTGGTTCTTCTGGGTGAGATCCATCGGGACGAGGATCTTCGCCGCCCGGGCCGCGCCGGGGGCGATGGCGAGAGCGAGCAGAGCGGTTCCGAAGGCGAGACCGGCCGTGCGGCGCGCGCGGGAGGCCGCCGCGCGAACGGGAGAGGCCGCGGCGCCACCGAGCCGGCGGAGGGTGAGCGCGGCGTTCACGGCAGCGCTCTCGAGAGCTCGGCGGAGAGATCGCGGGCGCGATCCGCCGCCAGAGTCTCCGGGTAGGTGACGAGCAACTCCTCGTACTCGGCCAGGGCCCGGGCGGGGTCGCGGAGGTCCCGGGCGAGGATGCGGGCCCTCAACAGCCGGGCGTCCGCCGCGAGATCCATGACCTGCGCCTCCTCCACCGCTTGCGCCAGAGCCCGCAATGCCTCGTCCGGCCGCCCCGCGTCCCGGAGAGCCTGCCCGAGAAGAAGCAACGCCTCGTCGCGGATCAGGGCGACCTCGTGCTCGCTCCGGAGACGCTCCAGGATCGCAATGGCCTCCTCCGGCTCTCGGGTGCGAAGCCGGTGCCGGGCCGTGGCGTACTCCGCCACGACGTCGGGCGTGTCGGAGTTCGTGTTGATGAGAATCGAGAACTCGAGGGCATCGTTCACGTGGATCCCCTTCGGATACCTTTGCGCCACCTCCTTGAAGAGGCTGTCCGCGTGAGTGAGCTCTCCCCGGTAGAACCGGGCCCGGGCCTCCTCGTACAACGC
>JALGZR010000193.1 GCA_025774805.1 bacterium | reverse complement strand
ATTCGACAGCGAGGACACCCTCCTGGTGGTGGAAAACGCCGAGTTCGGCGTCCCGGGCGTCTCGGTATTCGACATCGCGGACTCCCGCACGGAGAGGGACGGGTCCGACCTGTACGAGACCCAGACCTTCCCCCTCCTGCTCGACGGCAGCCTGCTGACGGAAAACGAGTACACCGTCATGGTCAAGGCCGTCCTGGCCTACATCCCCGCCGAGGCCGATGATCCCGGGGACCCGAGCTGGTACGGCACGGCGACGGGCGACCCCCGCCTCTTCTACACGCCATGGGAGGCCGTCCCGCTGCGGGTCAACATCCCGCCGGAGGTGACCGACCTGCAGACGAACGGCGAGGTGTCCCCCGAGAGGCTGCTTTCCTCCGACCCGGTCGAGTTCGGCTTCCTGATCTCCGACCCGGACGGCCCGTCGCTGCAATATCGGATCCAAGTCGGCGACTACGAGGGCGGCAGCTTCTCGCCCATATGGGACACCGAATGGGTCTCGTCCGCCAATGACTCCGGTTCCGTCCAGATAAGCGGCGTCTCCTACCAGGGACCGCTGGTCGCCGGCCTCAGGTACCTGTGGAGGGCGAGGGCGCAGAATCCGGGGCTCGACGTCGGGAACTGGTCCCAAGTCGCCTCCTTCAGGAGGAACGCGGCGCCGGCGGTCTCGTCCCTGAAGGTGGACGGGTTCGAGGCCCTCTTCGGCAACATCCCCCGCGTGGCCTTCTCCGCCCCGGTCGTGGACTGGACGTACTCGAGCGACGAGGCGCCGCAGCAATACTTCGAGCTCTACTACAGGCAGGAGAACTGGGTCGCGGAGGAGGTGATCAAGGGGGAGGGGGAGACCAGCAGCGTCACGCTCCCGTCGTTCGACCAGGACCGGAGGGTCTTCCTCCGCCTCGTCGTGTCCGACGGGCTGGAGGAGACGGAGGTCGAGGCCACCGTCCTCACGAGCCTCCCCCCGAGGGTCACGCGGCTGCTCACGGAATCGCTCGAGAACCCGACGTCCCTCTCCACCGCGACGCCGGCGTTCTCGTGGTCGCTCTCCGACGCGGAGAACCTGAGCCAGCGCGCGTTCCGCGTGCAGGTGGCCTCGGACCCGGACTTCAACGACCTGGTCTGGGACACCGGGCAAATCACGTCGAACAACACATTCGTCACCTACGGGACGACGGCCTCCCCCGTGGTCGGGCCGGATGCCCTGACCCATGGGGTCTACTTCGTGCGCGTGGCCGTGAGCAACGGAACGACCTGGTCGGAATTGGAGGACTGCGTCCTCGCCTTCTTCGCCATCAACGCGCAGCCGGCGGCACCGACGCTCGTGTCCCCCGTCGCCGGCCGCTACGCGGGGCCCATAACGGTGGCCTGGACGCCGGCGTCCCCGGCGGATTCCGACGCGACCGACACCATCACCTACGTCGTGGAGATCACCGAGACCAAGAGCCGCGACGTCGGCTGGCGCAGGCTCGTGGGGCCGCTGCCCGCCGGGCAGACCAGCTACGTCATCGGGGCCGACGACCTCCCCTCCGGGGAGGACTACGGCGTCCGCGTCGTCGCGTCCGACGGGATCACCCCCTCCGACCCGGCGACGTCCCCGGCGTTCGCGGTCGAGAACCACGCCCCGGTCAGCCCCGTCTTCTCCAGCCCGGCCAGCGGGCAGGTCGCCGCGCGGTTCGTCCGGGCGGAATGGATCGAGGCCGACCCGGTCGACGTGGACGGCGACGCCGTCAACTACAAGGTCGAGATCTCCTCGAACGCCAGCTCGAGCGACGTCGTGTGGCGGCTCGCGGGAACGCTGGGCGCGGGGATAACCTCGCTGCTGATCGACGTCTCGGAGGAGGACGACGGGACCGACTTCCAGCTCAGGATCACCGCCGTCGACCAGCACGGGAAGGAAGGGACGCCAAGCCTCTCCCCGAAGTTCGAGGTGAACAACGCGGTGACGGTCTCGGACACGCTCGTCTTCGCGGGCGAGACCTACCTCAGCACGTCGGACGGGCGGCTCCTGAGGATGAGGGAATCCGGCTGGCAGGTGGTCAAGGACTGGAGCGACGACGGGGACCTGGACACCTTCGAGGTCTTCTCCTCCGAGGGGGGGATCATCGAGGTCGCCGACGGCGTCCTGATATTCCGCTCCCCCCCGGGGGAGACGGCCCTCCTGAGGGAGGAGTGAGATGGGATTCTTCGTCTACCCGGCCGGCTCGACGAGCCACAAGACGCCGCTGCAGGCGAGGGACGACGCCGCGCCCGGCGTCCCGATCAGCACGGGGGAGATCACCTGGCGGATCGGCGGCGAGGACATCCCGGAGAAGCAGAACCTGGACGTCGCCTCCTTCTCCCCGGCGCGCGACATCAACACCGGGGGGGACGACGACTTCAACTTCGAGGCGCTCCACGCGGGGAGCACGGTCGACTTCGTCGTCGACGGGACGGACGTGGCGACCGGAACCGTCCTCACGAACAACCCGCCGACCATCGACTCGGAGACGCTCGTCAAGGACTCCTACGGGGTCATCCCCAGGGAGAACCCGCGGTTCTCCTGGACGTACGAGGACGCGGACGACGACCCGATGTTCTTCTTCCGGCTGATGCTCGGGACCGCCCCGGGGGCGAGCGACCT
>JALGZR010000020.1 GCA_025774805.1 bacterium | reverse complement strand
CTTCAGCGAGTTCATCGCCTTGATCACCATGAAGATCGCGAAGGCGATGATCAGGAAGTCGATGACCGTGTTGATGAACACACCGTAGTTGACCGTGACCGCCTCCGCCTCTTCCGTGGCCTGCTTGAGGGTGACGGCGAGCTCGGAGAAGTCGACCCCACCGAGCAGAATGCCGATCGGCGGCATGAGGACGTCCTTGACGAACGAGCTGACGATCTTGCCGAACGCACCTCCGATCACGATACCGACCGCCATGTCGACGACGTTCCCGCGCATGGCGAAGTCCTTGAACTCCTTAATCATGGACATCTGGTCAATCCTCCTCGGGAATCCGGAAAACCGGGGTCAAGGAAACGTCTGACGGAACGATGCGAGATCGACGGCGAGATCCACCCGGATGTCGCCGCCGATGCTAGCCTGCATTTCTCACCAGGCTCGTCGCGAGGCTGTGGATAGTCGTGTCTGGCGAGGAGATGGGGGGCTTTCGCCCGAGGCGGGGCCGTAGCCCCGTCGCGGGGCGGAAGCGCCGCAACGACGACGCCAGACGCGGCTTGCCGCTGCCACAGCAGAGGCTGGTGAGATATGCAGGCTAGCACCGAGTTTTCGCCCTGGATACGACGATTTCCGCCGTTACAGGAACCGATACGTCAGCCCGATCGCGAGCGTCTGCTTGAACTGCCCCGACTTGCGGATGCCGCCTTCGATCTCACTGATGACAGGCGCGTGCGTCGCTGGATCCGATGGGTCCCAGTTCGCGAGATCCACGTTCGTCGCGGCGTCGTACTTGTCGTAGACCCATTGCACCAAGAGGATCACCGACATCCAGCTCGTGATCTCGGCGGAGAACGTGTTCAGGAAGTCGACGTCGGGACTCTTCCAGTAGTCGGCGACCTCCTCCCGGAACGGGTCGGCCGCGATCGCGAGCGCGTCGAAGTCCTCGAGATCGGAGGACTGGCTGAAGAACACGGGGTAGAAGACCTTGAGCCGGCCCTGGTAGAGAATGCGCTTCTCGTGAAGCGGCTTCTTGGCGTCGGTCCGGAACTCGAACCCGCCGTCACTCGTGGTGAAGCTCTCGGTCTCGTCGCCGGTGGCGTCGGTGAACGTGCGCCCGATCGACTGGCGGAAACCGAACCCGACCCGGCTCGTGAGCTCCTCCTCCTCCGTCTTGCGGAAGACGCGGGCGATTCCGGCCGACTCCGTGATCTTCAACGGATTGAACAGCAGACTCCCGATGGGATCGCTCTCGTCGACGAACTGCGCCTCGAGCTGGGCGGAGACGTACGGGTCGACCCACAGGTCGAGCGTGAACCGGCCCAGCGACTCGAAGAAGATCCGGTCGGTGGTCTTGTCGGGACGCGACCACTCCTTGTCTCTCTTGATCATGACCGCTCCGGAGGGCAGCGTATCGGTGACCGAGACTTGGGTGGCCGTCTGTCCGTAGGCCAGCTCGAGCTTGTTGCTCCAGTGGAACTCGGGGGTCACCTGGCGCTCGGCGCTCAGATCGGCGTTCGCGACCCAGTTGATCGTGCCCTTGTCACCGCCCGCCCAGTTGTCGCTGAAGGCGCTCTGGGCGATGTTCAGCCCGCCGACCACTCCGTAGCTCCAGGGGCCCGGCTCGGGGGGACCGTCGGTTTCGTCCTGGGCGACGGCGCCGAAAGGCAGCAGCAGCGCCGAAAGCAGGACACCGGCGAAGACTCGGCTCATCGGGAACTCCTCCTCCTCAGGTTGGCGTCGATGATCGGGTATCTCCCGGCCACCCCGGACACCTCGGGGCGCTGGAAAGTCACATTGCCGCTCGCAGCCTAATGGCGAACGGCCTCCTCGTACACGATCCGGTTCGGCAGGGAGACGGTCTCCCCGGGAAGTTCGCTCAACCCGGCCAGCTCCTCGATCGGGATTCCGGTGTCGATGTCCTCGGGGAAGATCCCCGGGGGAAGCAGGTCAGCCGGGCCCGATCACGCCTTCTCCCCAGCGGTTCTGGATCCGGTCGACGACCCGGATCAGTCGGCGCCGTCGCGCGACATCCCCCAGGAAGGACTCCTGAGCTCCCGGGCTCCCCTCCTCCACGTTCGAAACCGACACACCAAGGAGCCGTACCGGTCTTCCCCGAAAGGGGACCCGATCGAGAAGAAACGCCGCGGTCCTCGCGATCTCCCGACCGTCGTCGACCCCCAGAGGAAGGGTCAGGCTGCGGAGAGGCGTCACGAAATCGGGGAAACGCACCTTCAGAGTGACCGTTCTCCCGCTGACCTGCCGGTTCCGAACGCGGCGCGCGACCTTCTCGGAGAGGCCGCGCAGAATGTGAATCATCTCGCGCCGGTCGGAGACGAGCTCTTCGAGGGTGCGCTCGTGACCGAACGACTTCGCCGCGGGAGAGTCCCAGTAGGGGGTCACGGGATCGTCGAGCTCACCGTTCGCCGAGGCGTGAAGCCAGAGGCCGAGCACTCCGAATCGGTCGTTCAGGCGGGTGGGGTCAGATGTGGCGAGGTCCCGCACCCGGTGGATCCCCAATCTCCCGAGCGCCCGCTCGGTGCTCGCCCCGATCCCCCAGAGCGCCCGGATCGGACGCTCGCCCAGGAACCGGCGGAAACCCTCGCGGGTGAGCAGAGTGATTCCGGACGGCTTGTTCAGCCCCGAGGCGATCTTCGCGATCATCTTCGTGGGGCCGAGTCCGATGGACGCCGTGACTCCGACGTCCTCGCGAATCTCCCGCTGGATCGCGTTCGCGAGATCTCGCGGGTCGGACCACCGACGCTCGAGTCCACTCAGGTCGAGAAACGCCTCGTCGACCGAGGTGGGCTCGACGGCCGGCGTGAAGCGATCGAGGACCTTGAGCACCTGGAGGGAGAAGTAAAGGTACTTCCCCCCGTCCACGGGAATGGTGACCAGGTCGGGGCAGAGGCGGAACGCCTTCCCGAGGGGCATCCCCGAGGCCACGCCGAACACCCGGGCGCGGTAGTTCGCGGTGGTCGCGACCCCATGACGACTTCCCGGGGCTCCTCCCACCGCGAGAGGGTGCTCCGCCAGGGGAGGACGGACCATCTCCTCGACCGAAGCGAAGAAGGCGTCCATGTCGACGTGCGCGATCTTGAGCTCACGGAGACCGGCGTCCGGTTCCCGGCTCCACCCGTCCCGATCCATCGCCTACCCCTCGAGGTAGATGTTCTCGAGGGACCATCCCGAGGTCCGGGCGGAATAGCTGATCTCGTAGTAGTCGCGGGTGCCGGCACCCACGGAGAAGTAGTGGACCTGATGCTCTCCGACCCGCTTGATCCAGGTGCCGGTCGTCTCCGTGATCGTGAAGACGCGGCCCCGCCACCGGAAACGGAGAGGCTGGATCTTCCCCTCCTTGAAACGGGAGAGCACTTCGATGGGCTCCCGGACTTTCTCGATCAAGGCTCACTCCCCTTGGACCGATTCGCCGCCAAGCTGCCGACCTTCCCGCCGCACGCCTAGCCACCCGACGGTGGCCATCGCTCTCGCTGCCGCCCACCGAACGAAATCAGAATACTAGACAAATGACTGGTTGTCCATTCCCGAATCAGTGTCCACGAACGAGGACAGGATCAGATTCCTGTTTCCGAAAGAGGACATTCTGCCGGCGCTTCCGGAGGTTCCGTCGTCCTCGGGCTTCACTTCTAATCTCTTGATTTTCAACTCTTTGCCAGTTTCCCCCGAAATCGGGGAAACGCGGCCCCACCCTTGCATAATCACCGGACGTCCGAGGGACGATCTCGCGACGAAAGACCGGTGCTCGGAGGTGTGCTTCCGGGATCTCCGAAGGGATCGTCCCTTACTATCGAGAGAGCGGCTCTGCCGCACAGGATCGGGGAGGCGAAGGTACTGGCCACTTCGCCTCCTTTTCTTGTGGGCGCCATCGACCCTCAGATCCGACCGTCAGGCCACGGCCCGCACCCAGTTGCCCGACCTCACCGTCTCGGCCCAGAGCCGTCGTTGCGCGGCGTCGAGCTTCCGAGGCACGAGGAAGAGGAGGCGGATCTCGCCGCCGTCCACGACCGAGCGCACCTCAAAGGGGGAGTCGGGCGTCCGGACGCGCTTTCCGAGGGCGTCCAGGCGGGCGCGGCGCCACACGTCCTGACGCTCCCGGGGAGAGAGGTCACGGACGGCGCGGTCGCACGTTCCGGACTCCAGGTCGACGACGAGCCCGCCGGGGCACGCGGCGCGAAGCCGGGCCACGAGGGCGGGGATCGGTTCGACGCTTCCTTCGCGGGGCCTCCCGATCCTACGGCCCCCTTCCTCGCTCCGCGCGGCCTCCCTTCCGGAGGGCTGCGGGTCCGAAACGCAAACGTCGTCGATCAGGCCCGCGCCCCATACCAGCACTTGATCCGGATTCATGACCGGGCGATCCCCGGTCTCGAACCAGAGAATCGTCCTTCCCCGTTCCACCGCTTTCCCCGCGAGCTCCAGACACTCCTCGATTCGCGCGAGCACCGCCGCGCGCTCGAAGGCCCGGGAATCCCCCATCGTGACGCGCCCGATCCGGACCGGCCCGGGATTCGCCGCCAACGACTCCAGCCACGCCCAGATTCCCTCTCCGTGCGGCTGCCGGCGCCCGTCGGCGAAGGGCCAGGCACGCATCACCACCCCGGACAGGGCGATCGCGGCGGCCGTTCCGAGCACGAGACTCACCGCCGGCGGCGCCTGCCCCTCCCCCGGAATCGCGAGCCCGAGCAGGGGAATGCCGAGCGTGAGAGCCAGCCCTCCGGCGAGGAGCCGTCGGAAACGGTCCTGGGCGAAAAAGCGAAGGTGGAGCTGCCCGACGTAGGACTGCACGACGAGCAGGGGCCCGGTCGCCAGGACCTCGGGGTGGACGCGGCCGGTGAGGCCGAGGGAGGTGCCGACGGCGAGCGCGCCGAGCGCCGTTCCCACGACGAAGCTACTCCGCGCGAGCGCCCTCTCGAGTCTCCGCCGAAGGGCGCCGGCGGCCCGGTCCTCCAACCGCTTGAAATCGGGATAGAAGACCTGGGCCCACGACCCGGCGGTCGCGAGCAGTGGGGCGAGAACGTGGAGCCACTGGAGAAGGGCCTCCGCGCCCCGCACCCCCCGCAGCACCAGGAACAGGACCAGCACCGAGCCCAGCCGGGTGGCGGCGTTCGATGCGCCGGCGACGGCCATCGCCCCGAGATCCGAGCTCGTCAGACGCGGACGGCGAAGGCGCGTCCACCGGGGAACGGGGATGCGCAACATCCGGTAGGCGCGGGCCGTGAAGTGGACCGTGGCGGCACGGGAGGCCGCCGTGGAAATCGCGAGCGCGACGGGAAACGCCCACAGTCCGAGCACGCCCCAGAAGAGAAGAGCGCTGGCCAGTCCGAGCATTTCCAGCCCCAGAATCCAGAGGGCCGGCCGGTAGACCCGCCGCCGGGCGTAGATCCCCGAGTAGAGCGTCCGCGCGACGAGGTCGACCGAGAGGCGGGCGAAGGTGATCCCGAAGTAGAGCTCGAGGATGCCGGGAGGTCGCCCGCTCCGGAGCCAGGCCGCCCCGAGCCCGACTCCGGTCACGGCGAGAAGTCCCACCGCGGCGATCAACGAGAGCGTGAGCCAGCGCTCGACCTCGACACGGTCGGCAGGATTCGGATCCTCCCGCCGGATGCGGGTTCGCAACACCTCCAGCGCGCCCCACCAAGACGCGCCCGCGAGGAGCACGAAGTTGCGCGCGGCGAAGGAGAGACCGAGCCCCTCGTCGGTGAAGACCCGCAACAGGAAGAGGAACTCGACGACGTGCACCGCGTAGCCGAGAAGCCGGGCTCCCGCGACAAGGCGGAGCCGGTGGAGGACGTACCGGCCGGCCCGCCCGCCGATCAGACACTCCTCCAGGACGGGACGTCGCCGCTCCCGTGCCGCCTCCCGGGCGAGCCACCGGTCCAGGCCGCTCATGCCGCCCCCTTCTCCGCCGACCTCGCCGACACCCGACCCCGGTTCCTCTGCACGACGAGCGACGTCAGTCCCCACTCGGCACGGAGCTTCCGGTAGGGGTAGCGCCGGAAGGATCGGGAACCGTGCCGGCCCGCGAGCGCCTCGGCGATCGTGCGGGCGATCCGGAAGTCCAAGTCCTTGAGCTGCCGCCGGTCCGTGACCGCGGCCGCCAGGACCGCGCTCGCGGGAACCGAGGTCTCGACGCGCGGATCGAGCGCGGTATCGACCGTGGCGCAGAGGAGCCGGCCTTGCTCGTCAGGCTCGCGGAGGGCGACGACCTCGGCCGTCCGCTGAACCCGGCGCCGGATCTCCCGCAACGTCTCGCGCCGCTTCGGCTCGGAGAGACCGACGGTGCCCCGGAAGCTGATGTTGCATCCGAGGTAGGTGACCCGCGAGCTCCCGGGCAGGCCGCTCCCTTCCGGACCCGGGCGTCCGGCGCCGTTGAAGTGGAGCAGCCGGCACTTCTCCCGGTTCAGCTCGAGACCGTGCTCCTCCAGATACCTCGTGGCCAGGCGCCGCGCCTCGCGAGCCACCTCCGGGTCGGTATGGGCGAACAGGAAGTCGTCGCCGTAGCGCGCGTAGAACCCTCCGGCGATCTCCTGTAGATGCCGGTCGAGACCCGTCAGATAGAGATTCGTGAGGGCGGTGGCCACCGGGGAGCCGGTGGCGACGCCGCGCTCCGGGCGGATCACGGCGCCCTCGCCGGTGAGGATCGCGGGCCGCACCAGCTCGCGCACCAGAGGCCACGCGTCATCGTTTGCAGAAAGTCCGAGCATCCGGCCCACCTGCGTCCAGATCGCCGACCGTTCGTCCATCGGAATGGACTCACCGTAGTCTCGGACGTCGGCGCGCAGCACGAACAGTCCACGGGATTGCGGGTCGGGGTTCGCGCGGCGGTGCTCCCGCACGTACGACGCGAAGTCACGCACCGCCATCCAGGAGGACCGGCGGCGCCGGTAGGAGAAGAGCCGGGCCGGGAGGAGAGGCTCCATGGCTTCGGAGAGCAAGCCGGCAAGCACTCCCTGAACGATGAGATCGGCGGGGCGAAACACGCAGAGATCGCGGAGCTTGTCGAGCTCGGCCGGGCGGATCCGGGCGGGCGCGGGGCGATACGCGCCGTGACGGATGTCACGTCCCAGCCGGCGCGCCAGCTCCGGGGCGCGGAACAGAAGCCGGGCCAGCGACGGATCGCCGTTCCCGGAGAGACGGATGCCCGTCCGCCGCCGGTTCGCCGCCAGCCGGTCGAGCTGCCGCCGGATCCGAACGGGATCTCCCAGACGATCAAGAAACGTCATCGGCGAGCCTTCGAGGAAGGAAGGGGGTCCGGAGGGGAGTTGGAGAGCGTGGGAGTGGGGGCCTTGCCCCGACGGAGTGGTGGCCGCAGCCTCGAGCTCCGTCTTCGCATGCAGCAGCGCTGCGAGCCTCCGGACCCTCCCTTCCTTTCCTCGATGAGGGTTGCACTATTCGCGCTCCGGGGCGGATCTCCCTCACCGCAGGAGCATGATCTTCCGGGTCGCCGATCGCTCGCCGACCTCCAGGCGGTACAGGTACGCGCCTGCGGCGACCGGTCGTCCCGCGTCGTCGCGGCCGTCCCAGACGGTCTCTCCGCGCGCAGGACCCTCGTACTCCCTTTCGAAGAGCTCGCGCACGAGACGGCCCGCCACGTCGTAGATGCGCAGAGTCACGCGCCCCGCAACGGGAACCTCGAACCCGATCGTGGTGACGGCGCGCGTGGGACTGGGACGAGCCGGATCGAGACGCAGCGCGTCGACGACCACCGGCTCGCTTTCATCCGGAACGTCCAAGGTCCGGAGCCACACGTCGGGATCGCGACGCGGCTCGAGCCGGAGGATCCCGTAGGACGCGCCCTCGGGGGACATGCCCACGATCCCCGTGATCCACCGCAGCCCGTCCTGGATGTTCGGTTCGTAGGAGTAGCCCAGGCCGTCCGGGTAGAACGTGTCATCCCCGACCCAGACGCTGTACATGCCGGCCGAGATCTCGAATCTCCGCAGGAGGAAGCTCGGTTCTCTCCCGTTCCGCGCCAGCGTGGTGTCCCATGCGCTGGTGACCGTGATCGGCCCGTCCACCGTGACGAGCATGCTCTCGTTCGGCTCGGTGTTGATCTCCTCCATGTGGGCCAGCGTGCGAATCGGAACGGGCTCGCTGCCGACGACCTGCCCGCATCCCCGGAAGAGGCGGAGCTGCGTCTGGCATCGCCGCTCCTCGACGACTCCGGAGACCACGACGCGATCGCCGAGCTCGGGAACGAAGTCCTCGGCCGGCACGTAGACCTTCAGGCCGGAGAACGGCTCGGTTCCCTCCTGGATGTAGAAGAACCGGGGGCTGAACTCCCCGGCCCGGTGGGTGACGATCCCCGTCACGTTCACGGACTGCCCGTCGAGATCGGAAGGGTAGAGGCATTCGTCGACCGGTCCCGTGGAGGCTTGGATCTCCGGGATGGGCGTGAGTCCGATCCGAAAGGATCTCGGATACGAGGGCGCGGAGGAGGGGTTCGTCGTCGTGTTCTGCGCGACGTCCGTCGCCTGCACGTAGAACTCCAGGAGGGTCTGGTCCGGGTACGGCCCGATCGTCGCCGCCCACGTCTGCCCTCCCGCGGGGGCCATCGCGACCGTTGCGTAGTCCGGCGCACCGTACACTCTGTAGTGGAGGAACACCGTGCTCAGATCGCCGTTGGAGTCCAGGACGGTGGCCTCGACGACCACGGGGTCGGTCGACTCGGGGGCGCAGGGCCGGGAGGTGAGCACGGGGACCCGGGGGGGGACGTTGCCGCAGATGACATTGGGCCCGCCCGGGGAGTCGTTCGCGCACGGAGGATCCCCGTAAAGATTCCCGACGTACCAGCCGGGTCCGCACCGCGCGACGTGGGCCGGCACGTACTCGCGCGGTCCTCCGATGGGCAGGGTGTGTTTGCGGTCGGGGCCCACCGTGTGATCGCAGTACACCGGATCCCCGCCCGAGGTCCGCTCGATCAGCGCGACGCAGTCGAGGATCTCGGACCAGGGCTCCATGTCCAGGGTGCCGTCGTCGTCCCAGTCGAGGTCCTCCCCGAGCAATCCGGAGGCGCCGCGGACGAGCAGGTGCGTGACGTTGTCGCCGTTCTCGAACTTGGCAAAGGAGGCAACGGGTGAGTAGCCCGTGCAGACGGCCAGGAAGGGATCGTTGGCGATCGCCAGGAAGCCGTTGGCGCCGAGGGTGAATCCGTCGAGCGGTATGAACGTCTCGACCACCCCGTAGTGCCCGGCGGAGTAATCGGCATCCCCGATCACCACGTAGGCCAAACCGTCGAGGCTTTCGAAGGGGGCACCCGCCAGCTCGAAGTACTCGTCGGTGTCATCGCCCGGATTGTCGATACGAATCTCGCTGATCACGGGATCGGCGAGGGCGGGAGGAACGGAGACGATCAGAAGGGTGAGAACCAGGGGCGGAATCGCCCGGGGAACGGAGGCGGACACGGGAGATCTCCTTACGGTGGGAGAACGCGTCTCTCGGGCATCCCTGAGGCGGATGCCGCGGGGCCGATCGTACGGGATCGTCCCCCGCCGGTTCAATCCGGCGGAGCGCCTTTGCACGCCGGTTCGGCGTCTTGCGTTCCGCTATTCCCCGGCTCCGGTGTCTTCCGACGATCCGGTCCGAACATCGGACCCCGCGAGCAGACGCCGGCACTCTTCGAACAGCGCCGTCTCTTCCTCGTAGTAGACCCACGCCTCCACCGGATCCCGCATGATCTTTTCGAGCCTCCGGTAGCTGCGGCGTGCCTCTTCGGTCCGCCCGAGCCCGAAGAGCGCCAGGGTTTGAGCGGCCATGTCGCGGGGAACGCTCGCGAGCTCATGTTCGCGGCGCAACTGCTCGCACCGGGCGAGCGTGGCCAATGCTTCTGCATGGCGGCGGTTCCGAACCTGGGCCATGCCCAGCGTGCCCAGGAAGACGACGTTCTCCGATTCCCGGGCGACCGCCGCTTCCGCCCCGCGCAATCCGATCTCGTAGGATTCCGCATCCCCGCCGGGGAAGCGGACCAGATTCCAACTGTCGCTATGGATCCGCGATGCTTCGTCGCCGGTCGCGCGGGCCCGCCGGACCGCCTTGTACAGGAAGCCCGGGTCCCGGGAGGGGTCCGCCGTCAATTCCGTCACGACGTCGTGGGTGAACACCTTCTTCGCGAACACCGCATCGACATACTCCTGGAGCCGTGCGGACTTGCGGAGCAGCAGACTCGAGGCGGCTCGGCGCTGCCGTTCCGTGAGGGAAGCATCTCCACGAAGTCGCCGCGCAATCGACTTCGCGTCGACGGTTTGCTCCCAGAGGTTTTCGACGACCGGCTTCACGGCCGATCGCGCCGCGAGTATCGCCTGACGCTTCCGATCCCGGACCCGGAACCGTTCCGTGTGCCAGATGCGCACGGTCCCGTCGCGAGACGACGAGGCCAGGCGCGTGCCGTCGGCGTCGAACGTCACGGAGGTGACCCACGCCTCGTGTCCCCGGAGAACACGGAGGAGCTCACCGCGGCTCGCGTCCCAGATGCGCGCGGTCCGGTCCATGGACGCCGAGGCCAGACGCGTTCCGTCCGGGGTGTACGCCAGGGAGAGGATGGTGTGCTCGTGACCGCGGAGGACGGCCAATTCCGCTCCGGTCGACGCATCCCAGATGCGTATCGAGTTGTCGCCCGTGACCGCCGAGGCCAGCCGCGTTCCGTTCGGGCTGAACGTCACGGCAGTGACGCGATCCGGATGCGGAAGGACGCTCGACTCCTCACCCGAGGAGGTGTCCCAGATGCGCACGGTCTTGTCATACGACGCGCAGGCCAGGTGAAGGCCGTCCGGACTGAAGGCCAGAGCCGGCCACGTCGAGCCCTCGGGTCTTCGCAGGACGGTCAGCTCCTCGCCGGTCGACACGTCCCAGATGCGCACGGTCTCGTCGTGCGAAGCGGAGGCCAGCCGCTTCCCGTCGGGGCTGAAGACCACCGATGGGACACCTCCCTCGTGCTTCTTCAGGACCAAGAGGCACTCGGCGGTCTCCGCGTCCCAGATGCGGATCATGTTGTCCACCGCCGCCGAGGCGAGCCGCGCCCCGGTCGGGTCGAAGGCGACGGACATGCCCCATTCCTCGTGGCCCCGAAGGACGGCGAGCTCCTCGCCCGTCGCCGTGTCCCAGATGTGGACCGCGTTGTCGCCGCGGACGGACGATCCGTTCATCGCCGCCAGGCGCGTGCCGTCCGCGCTGAAGGCCGCCGCGTCATAGCACGGATACTCCTCTTCATGCCTTCGCAGAGTCGTCGACGTACCGGCGGACACGTCCCAGACCCGGAGCGTGTGGTCCCACGACGCGGATACCAGACGCGTTCCATCCGGGCTGAAGGCCAGCGCTTCGACGGACCCCTCGTGCCCTCGCAGAACGTCCCGTTGGAGGCCCGTGGACACGTCCCACAGGCGCACGGTTCGGTCCCTCGACGCCGACGCCAGGAGTTCTCCGTCCGGACTGAAGGCCACGCGGTCCACGCTGTTCGCGTGCCCTCGCAGAATGGCCAGCTCCTCGAACGTGGACGCGTCCCAGATTCGGACGGTCTGATCCATAAGCGCGGCCGCCACCTTCTTGCCGTCCGGGCTGAACTCCGCCGAGAACACCGCGCCGACTCTCCCGGGGAGGACGAGCAGGTCCTCACCGCTGGTCACATCCCAGATGCGCACGGAGTTCTCGACCTGCGATGCCGAGACCAACCGCGAACCGTCCGGACTGAAGGCGACGGAGAAGATCCGGTTCTCGTGGCCGATCAGGACGGCAAGCTCGTTACCGGCGGCCGTGTCCCACAGCCGTATAGTCTGATCTTGCGAGCCCGCCGTCGCCAGCAGCGTCCCGTCGGGGCTGACCGCCACGCACAGAATCTCGTCCTCGTGGCCCCGCATGACGGCCGACACTTCCCCGGAGGAGACGTCCCAGAGGCGCGCGGTCCGGTCGCTCGACGCGGAGGCCACCCGGGCGCCGCCGGGGCCGAAGGCCACCGAGGTGACCACGCCTTCGTGCCCTCGAAAGACGGCAAGCTCCTCGAGGGACGACGCATCCCATAGACGCACGGTCTTGTCCCGCGATCCCGAGGCGATGGTCTTGCCGTCGGGGCTGAACGCCACGCCGTAGACCCGGTCTTCGTGCCCTCGCAAGACCGCGAGGCTCCCGTCGATCTCGGCATCGAGGTTGCGCCATTCCCAGTGGCGAAGATCGGCCGGTACCGCGTCGAGGTGCCGTCGAACGGCCGAGATCTCGTTCGTGGCCAGGGCCGCTTCCGCGGCGGCGATGTTCGCGAGAAACGCCTGCCGCGTGGCCTGCCCTTCGGCCTCCACCGCCCGATCGCGCTGACGGCTCGCCTGAACGAACCCGATCATCGAGACCGCCAGGCCCGTGACGAGCGCCGCGACCACCAAGGATCCGGCCGTGACGGCGATTCGGTTGCGCTTGACGAACTTCCGGGAACGGTAGGCCGCACCGGGAGGGCTGGCGAGCACCGGCTCGTCCTGAAGGTGTCGGCGGATGTCCGCCGCGAGCTCCGAGGCCGATGGGTATCGCCGCGTTCGGTCCTTCTCCATGGCCCGCATCGTGATCCAGTCGAGCTCCCCCCGGATCTGCCGCACGAGAGATTCGGGAACCGTCTGCCGATGGGTCGCGACCTCCCCGACCCCATCCCCCAGGGTCGTGATCCGCGCGCTGGGCGTGGGCGGGTCGACCTCCCGGATGATCCGGTGCATCCCCTCCAGGCCGACGTCCAGCAACTGATGCGGATCGAAGGGCAGAGCGCCGACGAGCAGCTCGTACAGGAGCACGCCGAGGGAGTACACGTCGGTCGTCGTGTCGACGTCGAGTCCGGTCATCTCCGCCTGCTCCGGACTCATGTAGGCGGGAGTGCCGATCAAGCGCCCCTGCTCGGTGAAGACCGTCCGCTCCGTCAGACGTCGATGCGTCGCCTTCGCCACCCCGAAGTCGATCACCTTCGGGACCGGCTTCCCGTCCTGGATCGCGACGAGCGTATTCCCCGGTTTGACGTCCCGGTGGATGATCCCCTTCTGGTGCGCGTGGTGGATGGCCTGACAGACGGGAATGAAGAGCTCCAGGCGCTCCCGGGTGGTCAGACGGTGCCGGTCACAGTAGTCCGTGATCGGGACGCCCGGCACGTGCTCCATGACGAAGTACGGCCGTCCCTGCTCTGTCGCACCGGCGTCGAACACCTTGGCGATGTTGGGATGGTCCAGGATCGCGAGCGCCTGGCGTTCGGACTCGAAGCGGGCGATGACCTCCCTTGTGTCCATGCCCAACTTGATGATCTTCAGCGCCACGCGGCGGCGCACCGGCCGGTCCTGCTCCGCCAGGTAGACCGAGCCGAAGCCGCCTTCTCCGATGAGCTGGAGGAGCTCGTAGGGACCGATCCGGGTGCCGGGTCCTTCGCCGAGGGACGCAGAGCGGTCCTGTCCCGCCTCTGCGCCGCGCCTCGGCTCGCCGAGGAAAGTCCCCGCGTTCTCGTGCGCCTCGAGAAGCGCCTCGACCTCCGCGCGGAGACGATCATCGTCTCCACAGGCCCGGGCGACGTACGCCGAGCGCGCCTCCGCCGGCCGGGAGAGTGCGGCGTGGAAGATCTCCTTCACCCGATCCCAAGTGGAGCCTGGCATGCTCGACCTCCGTCAGGAGTCGTCCGAGAGATCCCGGAAGAGCCACGCGCGGGCGAGGGTCCAGTCGCGCCGGACCGTACGGTCCGTGACGCCGAGCAGCGCCGCGGTCTCGCCGTTGCTCAGGCCGGCGAAGAACCGGAGCCGGACGACCTTCGCCAACCTTTCGTCTCGTTCCTCCAAGCGCCGAATCGCCTCGTCGACGGACAGGATTTCTTCGATCGGGAGGTCTTTTCCGGCCAGGTCGACCGAGTCGAAGTGGAGGCGCCTCCAATCGCCCCCCCGCTTCTGCCGACCCCGCCTTCGGGCGTGCTCGATCAGGATGCGCCGCATCGATTCCGCGGCGGCCATGTAGAAATGGGCGCGGTTCTGCCAGGTCGTGTGGCCCTGGCCCACGAGCCGGAGGTACGCCTCGTGGACAAGGGCGGTGGGCTGGAGCGTGTGGTCGGGTCGCTCGGCGGCCATCATCCGGGCCGCGCTGGCGCGAAGCTGTTCGTAGACGAGAGGAAGAAGCTCGCGGGCGGCCGTCGGGTCGCCCGCGCTCGCGCGGTCGAGGAGACGGGTGAAGTCCCGGGAGGAATCGGGCACGGGCAGTCCCCCTCACAGCGGTACAGAGCCGGCTCGGAGGCGATTCCGATTGTCGCGCAGACGGCCGCGAGAATCGAACACTCTCCTTCGGCTGGAGCCCACAGGACCGGGGTTCGTGGGACCCGGACGTCCCGGTGGGAGCGATCTTCCGAGGACTCGGCCCCGCGGGGCCGCGTGGAACCGACACGGGAGGCGGATCCTCGCTTCCCGAAATGTGGCCCTCCCGGGCCGCTCCCGCACTCGAAGGCGGGCACGCCACGGTCTCCGTCTCGTAGAGGGGGACCGGGCCCCTCCGGTTGCCAGGATCGGGAATCGTGAGGAAAGTGGTATCGCGCCCCGCCGGCCCCGCGTCGCGAAGAGCCGCGAAGAGGAGATCCGGACCATGAAACTCGTCTCCCGTCTCCAGGCCATTCCGGGCGCCGAGCCCGCATCGGGCGGGCGGGCCCCCGTCCGGCTCGTGCGGGTCGTCGTGGACGAGAACGAGGGAATCGACCTTCCCCACGTCGCCCTCTCCCCCGGCGATCGGCTGATCATCGTCAACCGCACGCGAAGAACCCTGCAGGTCGCGCCTCTGGATTTCTTCGGAACGGCGTTCGCCCGCCACTCGCTCGCCCCCGGCCGGTCCTCCCCCCCCATGATGGTCACGGGGCTCTGGTTCCAGGTCGAGCTTCACGACGACGGACGCCGCTTCTTCCCCCTCGACGTCTACCTCGCTCCCAACCTGGTGGAATAGCGAGCGGACCTCACCCGTTCCGGTGCACGGCGCGGTCCACTCGGGAAGATCGCAGTCGAGATCGTGATGGAGAACGCGGACTGAAGAAGGCGCCCCGAATCCGAGGATCCGAGGCGCCCGTGAATCAGGTCGCGGTGGGCTCCGGTTTCTGCCGTTCCTCGCGAAGCCTCCCGACCGGCAGCCGCAGCGCACGCCAAGTTTCCGAGACCTTTCCGAAAATCAGGCGACGCTGGCGGATGACCCGTGTGCGAATCGAAGTCCTTCCGGTGAAGGGCCTCTTTTGCATTCAGGCCTCTACCTTCCCATCCCCCGGTTCGATCGGTTGCGCGCGGGGGACCTCTCGACGCGAACCGATGAAACGAACGACGGAGACCGGAGACCGCAGCGCGGACTTCCTGCGGCGCTCCGATCGCGCGAAACTAGGGAACCGGAGAGTCTGAGTCAAGAAACGAATGGAGTATGATCGCGACATGAAGAGACGAAGGAGCCGGCAGCGCCGCCCGTCCGAGGCCGGGCCGGGGGAGACGCTCCCGCTCCCCACGCGGCTCGGGGTGCCCCTCGCCGTCGGAATCGCGGGGCTCACCGGCGTCTGGTTTCTCGGTCGCGACGCGAACCCGGGTCCGCCCGGGTTCCGGCTCGACGATGCCTGGATCCACCTCGTCTACGGACGGGGCCTGCTCGCCGAAGGCTTCCTCGCCTCGCTGTGGGCGGTCGTGCTCGCCGCGATTCACGCCCTGCTCGGGGGTCGGCCGTCTCCCGACGCCGTCGTCCCGGCCGTGCTCGTCGTGGGAGCCCTGCTGCACCTCGGGGGAACCGGGGTCGCGGCCGATCTCGGCCGGCGGCTCACCGGCAGCGATCGGGCGGGCCTCGCCGCGGGATGCCTCGTCGCCCTGGCCACCCCGCTCGCGGCGGCCGCCCTCTCCGGGATGGAGGTCGCCGTCGCCGGGCTCCTGCTCCTGCTCGGGGTGCGCGACCTCGCCGGAGGCTCGACCGCGCGGGCCGGCGCCTGGCTGGCCCTGGCCGGACTCGCCCGCCCCGAGTCGGCCGCCGTCACGGTCGTTCTGGTACTGTTCCGCCTCGCTGGCGGGCGGCCCCGCCGGAGCCGCGCCGAGTTTCTGCCGGATCTCGCTCGAGTTCTCGGCCCGTCGATCGTGGTGGGGACGGCACTCGTCGCCTACGATCTCTGGGCGAGCGGAGCCCCGCTGCCCGCGACGTACTACGCGAAGAGCTCCGGCGTCCTCGCCGATCTTCCTCGCCGCCTCGGTGTCGGGCTGACCCGATACCTTCCCGGCGTCCCGCCGTTCGGAGCGGGCCTCGGGTGGCTGGCGCTGCTCGGATTCGCCGTGGGGTCGAGGTCGGACGGGCGCGGCGGAGCCGGCACGACCCTCGGGCGCGGCGG
Source organism: bacterium (assembly GCA_025774805.1). Classification (GTDB taxonomy): domain Bacteria; phylum ARS69; class ARS69; order ARS69; family ARS69; genus JALGZR01. The sequence continues at coordinate 37,488 of JALGZR010000020.1, read as the reverse complement.
CGCTCCTCCGGTTTCCCCCGGGGTCGCCCTTCTTCCCCTGGCGGGGGGCGCCGCGTTTCTCCTGTCGAACCTCTTCCTGATCGATCCGGCCGACCCGGAGGCGTTCTACCACCTGCGCTACCTGCTGCCGTCGATTCCGCTGCTCCTGGTCGCGCTGGCGGTCGGGGCCCACCGGGGGGGGAACAGCCGACTCGTCGCCCGGCTCGGTCCGCGAGCCCGCTCCTTCCCGGTGATCGGGCTGCTCGCGCTCTCGGGGATCGGAGCGATCCTCCGGATCGGACCCGAGAGCCGAAGCCTCCACAACGACGTTCGCAACATCAACGAGGTGCAGCGACGAATCGGAGAGTGGTGTGCGGCGAGCTTCGCGCCCGGAACCTGGATCGCGGCCTCGGACGCGGGTGCGATTCGTTACTTTTCGGACCTTCCGACGATCGACGTCATCGGATTGAACACGCCGGAGATGCGGGAGCCGGACGAGGCGTTCGTCCGCGCGCATCCGGTCGCGGCCCTGGCCCTGATCCCGGCCTGGTTTCGCGCCCTCGACCCCGACCGACTCGAAACGGAGTTCGAGGCGCACACGGAACGATACACCGTCACGGGCAATCCCCGGATGGCCCGGCAGGTGGTGCTGCGCGCGGCCGGGGGCGATTCACCCGACGCGTCCCCCGTGCGCGTGCGCTTCGTGGGGTTCCACCGTTTCGCGCTGGATTTCCTGCCGTGGCAGGCTATCCTGCCGGCGCCCGACCGTGACGCGCCATGATCTCGTGCCACGCGGTCTCGTCGAGCTCTTCCGACTCCTCGATCAGGAGCACCGGGATCCCGTCGTCGATCCGGTAGCGCCGCCGGGTCGCGGGATCCGTCGAGACGAGGGTCTCGCCGTCGAGGACGAGCGGCGTCCTGGCGAGCGGACAGACGAGAAGATCGAGAAGCTCCCTGTCGATGGGCACCCGACACCTCCGGTAGCGGGGCTTCGAGAATCGCACACCTCTCCGCCCGAGGCAATCGGGCCGGAGGAGGGGAGAGAAGGACCGGTGAGCGATCATCCACTTCTCGAGGCCGCCCGCGCGATCGCGAAGCGATTGGCGCGGTCCGACCACACGGCCTACGTCGCGGGAGGAGCGGTCCGCGATCATCTGCTCGGCCGGGCGCCCCACGACGTCGACGTGGCCACGTCCGCCCGTCCCGAGGAGGTCCTTGCTCTCTTCCCCCGGGGGAAGCACGTGGGCGCGTCCTTCGGCGTCGTCCGGGTTCGCTGGCGGGAGTGGGACGTCGACGTCGCCACGTTTCGCACGGAGGGGCCCTACCTCGACGGACGCCATCCGAGCCGGGTGGAGTACGGTACGGCGGAAGAGGACGCGCGTCGCCGGGATTTCACCGTCAACGGGCTCTTTCTCGATCCGCTCGACGGAACCGTACATGACTTCGTCGGCGGCCGACGCGACCTCGAGCGTCGTATCCTGAGGGCCATCGGGGATCCGCGCGAGCGTTTCGCAGAGGACCACCTCCGGCTGCTGCGGGCCGTCCGATTCGGGAGCCAGCTCGATTTCGAGATCGAGCCGGAGACGCGAAGGGCGCTCGAGGAGCTCGCCCCCCGGGTCCGGACCGTGGCCGCGGAGCGCGTGCGCGATGAGCTCGTGCGACTGCTCGTCGGCCCGGCGGCGAAGCGGGGACTGGAACTGATGCACGCGACGGGACTCCTGCGGGCGGTCCTTCCCGAGGTCGATGCGCTGGAGGGCGTTCCCCAGCCTCCCGAGCACCATCCGGAAGGGGACGTCCTCCCCCACACCTTTCTTCTCTTCGACCATCTCGAGTCGCCGTCCCCGGAGCTGGCGTGGGGAGCGCTTCTGCACGACATCGGGAAGGCGCCGACGAGGGTGGATGCGGAAGATCGAATCCGTTTCCCGTCCCACGCGAAGGTGGGGGCGGAGATGACGGAGGAGATCGCGCGGCGACTCCGCCTCTCCAACGACTCCCGGGAGCGCGTGGTGTCGCTGGTCGCGAATCACATGCGATTCCTCGACGTGAAGCGAATGCGGACGGCGACTCTCAAGCGCTTCCTCCGGCTGCCGCACTTCGAGGAGCACCTCGCCCTTCACCGCGCGGACTGCCTCGCGAGTCACCGGAAGCTCGACAACTGGCGGTTCGTCCGAGAGCGCCTCGAGGAGCTCGGCGAGGAAGGGCTTCGCCCCGAGCTTCTCGTGTCGGGCCACGATCTTCTGGAGATCGGATGGGAGTCCGGGCCGGCGCTCGGCCGGGCCCTTCGGGCCCTCGAGGAGATGCAGCTCGAAGGGTCGCTTCGCACGCGGGAAGAAGCGATCGCGGAGGCGCGGCGGCTTCTCGAGGCCGACCCCCCGACCGACCCCGGCTCACGGCCGGGGCGTCGGGATCCGGGGTCCGACGAGTCGAGCGGCTAGCGGAGCTTGTAGTACCCCGGCTCGACCTTCTTGAACCGCCGGTCGCGCTTGAGGGTCACGGCGACGGTGGAAAGCAGGTTCTTGCTCCGGGTGCGGTAGAGACCTCTCCGGACCACCGCCTCCGTGAGCTTCTTGTAGTGGATCGGGGTCTTTCGTCCCCGCATGACCTTTTCGAGTGCATCGGCCAGGGAGATGTCGTTCAGCCGCCGGGCGTTCGGACGACGTTTCACCTTTCCCCCCTGGGCCCGCTTCGCCTCGGCGAGAGCGGACTTCAGGCTCCGGTTGACGTCTTTCAGCTCGGACTCGAGAGCCCGCTTCTTCGACATCAGTCCGTCGAGGCGCCGCTGCTCCTGTCGGCGCTTTCTCTCCACGGCGGCTTCGAGAGTCTTGAGATCGTGCTTGTCGAAGAGCACATCGATACGTGTCATGTCTTCTCCTGAGGAAGTCGCGGATCGTGCCAGGCCTCGTCTTCGTCGGCGCGGTTCACCCACACCCGAAGGGAAGCCGGATCCACGGACGCAGTGAGGGGTCGCGAGCGCGTGGTCGTGCGGGGCAAACGAATGCAATACATTACACCCGCGATCCGCGTTCAGCCAGCCCCTTTTCCCCCGCAGGCCGACAACTGCATCAAAAAGCAAACGACACGAGAGTCCGGGAATCTCGGGGCGAATCAGGGGGGATCGATCGAGGGGTCGAGCGAGCCGGCGCGCTCGAAGGCCCGCGCAGCAGCCTCCTCGCGGCCGAGAGCGCGCTCCACGATGCCGAGCCGGTAGTGGAGAAGGGCGCTTTCCGGGTTCCGGGTGAGAGCGGCCCGCAGAAGCCGCGCCGCGGCCTCGTCCGCCCCCGCACGGTGGGCCGCGGTCGCCTCCTCGCTCCAGGCCCGGCATGCGGCCGCCGAGAGCGTCGCCGCGGCCCGATCGCGCCTCCAATCACCGACGTCGAGCACTCCCGAGACCACCACCACGGCGGCGGCGGCGATCCACGGAGTCCAGGCGGGGAGGGCCTCCCCGGACCAGCGCGCTCCGAGGGAGGGTAGGCGGAGCCTTCGGCGCCCTCCGCCCGAGCCGAGAGCGACGCCCGCGATGCCCAAGAGGACGCAGACCGCCGAGATCGCGCCCCCCCGGAGGACGGACGCCGGCGCGTGTCGCAGTCGCACCCGCCCGCCCTCCTCCGGAGCGGGAAACCCCAGGAAGAGACCATCGGCCCGAAAGATCGGAATCGCCCGGCCGGCCGCATCCTCCGCGATCCAATCCGGATCGTGCGATTCCGAGATCACGACGATCCCCCCGCTGCCCGGAGGAACCTCGATCTCCCACCGCCCCGGACCGGTCTCCTGCGCCGGCAGCGGCTCGTCGACGGCGCCGGCCGCTCGCTCCCGGGGAAGTCCCGGGGGCTCTCGCTCGAGCAGCACCGCCTCCCGGGGATCGTGAGCGGGATCTCGGAGGCGCCCCAGGAGCCGGCCGCGATCCTCGACGACCCTCCAGGACCGGGCGAGTCGCGCCCGGGGAAGCGGGTCCCGGTGACGGGAGAGCCAGAGATCGCCCGGCAGCTCCGTCGCCTCCCAACCCTCCCCCGCGATGCCGGAGCCGCTCGAGATCACCGCGTCGAGGGAGAGCAGGTCCGCCTGCGCCTCGGTCAGGTCGGGCCGGGGGGTGGCGCCGGCCCTCGCCGCGCATCCCATCCACTCCAGCCACGGCAGCGGCAGCAGCGACGTGAAGCCCTCGCCCGAGTCGACGCCGTACAGGAGCTGGGAGTTCGGCGGAAGCGCCCACGCCCCGGAGGCGTACGAGTCCCGGTGGCCCTTCCACGCCGGAGTGAAGAGATCGACGCGCGGCTGTCCCGGACTGCGGCCCCACATCTCGCTCACGCCCTGTCGGAAGATCCGGGGGCGCGGCGCGACCTCGGGCAGGGCCTTCACGACCGGCGGCGGCTCGGTCACGAGCTCCGGGGGAATCACCGGATTGAAGGTGGCGCCCCACTGGAGGGCGTCGGCCGCGATCAGAATCACCACCGGAAGGGCGGCGAGGGCGCGAGGCGGCCGCCGGGTCGCCAGGGGCGCGAGGGCGACGATCGTCAGCCCGAGGACCCCCGCGGTGCGCCGGAGGACTCCGGTCGCGTTCGCGCGAATCGCCTCGAGCGTCGCGGGCCAGGCCCGCCCCGTCACCGCCAGCTCCGGGTCGGGAGCCCTCGCCTCTCCCCCGAGCCAGTACGCCATGCCCCCGAGCCCGAGCAGAAGCGCCGCGCCGACGGCGAGGGCGCGCCTCCGGCGCCGCGCGACGCTCTCGCGAAGCAGTGCGTCGAGGCCCAGCGCCGCGAGCAGCGCGAGCGACAGAGAGAACGTCAGCGCGAATCGCGCGGGGAGACGGGTCGACTGGAGCAGCGGGAACGCGCCCACCGCACGATAGGCCGGCGTGTACTTGCCCAGCATGAGGAGAAGGGAAACGGCTCCGGCGGTCCCGGCGAAGAGCGTCGCCCGGTCCCGGCGGAGCAGGAGCGCGGCGACGGCGAGGGCGAGCGCCGGAAGCCCCAGGTACGCGCACGTCTCCGCGAAATGGCTCCAGTCGGGCCCGGCGTACCAGGTCCCGTTCACCGGGGTGCCGAACAGATCGGGCGCGGCGAGCGTCGCGACGTTCCACGGGGGAAACGAGCCGAACGTCAGGAACGAGTAGTCGACCGCTTCCCCGCGTGTCGTCCGCGCCAGGAACTCGCGCGTGGGCAAGACCTGAACGGCCGCGAGACCGGTGCCGAGCGCGATCGCGCCCGCGAGGATTCCGCCGCCCGCCGCGAGGGGACGGGGACGGACCCCGGTCCGGAAGAGCAGAGCGAGCCCGGTAAGAAGGAGCGTCATGAAGGTGGCGTAGGGGTGGGCTCCCAGGAGGAGCCCCCCGACCGCGACCCCCAGGCCGATCGCGGAACGCAAGCCTCCGCTCCAGGCTCCGAGTGCGAAACAGATCGCCCAGGGCGTCCATGCCGCTCCCGTCAGAAGGTTGAAATGGACGACGTGGGTGATCAGGAATCCGCTGAGCTCGTACGCGACTCCCGCCGCGACGGCGGGGAGTGAAGCCGCGCCGAGACGCCGCGCCAGGAGCCAGGCCCCGGTGCCCGCGAACGCGAAATGGAGAATCACGCTCCAGGAGAACGCGAGCGTCGGCGGCAGCAGGGAGAAGAGAACGAAGGTCGGGGGGTAGAGCGGACCGGTCTGCGTCTCGGCGAACAGCGGATAGCCCGCGAACAACCCGGGACACCAGGTCGCGAAGTGACCGCTCTTCAGCTCCCCGAACCACCACGCGCGGAACGTGAGGTTCTGCTGCCACGTGTCGTAGTGGAAGAAGGTGCCCTGTCCGAGAAAGGCCTGCGGAAAGAGCAGGATCGCGAGGGCGAAAAACAGGAGCGGGATCCCGCCCGCGCGCACGGGATCCGCGCCGCTCACGGGAGCCCTCGTCTCCGGCGGAATCCCCACTCGACACCCAGAAGCGCGAGGAGAGCCAGGAAGAACAGGGGGTTCTCGAGAAAGGGAAGCTCCCGCACGGAACGGTCGAGGACGGGCTCGAGGTCGAGGATCCGGGCCAGCTCGCCGACCTCGTCGAGGGGGAGAAACCGGCCTCCGCTCTCGCGCGCGATCTCGCGCAGCAGCTCGAGGTCGGGGACGGGGTTCTCGAACTCCATGCGGTACGGCGCCACCGTCATCTCGGAACGGTCTTCCCCGAACGCCACCCCTCCGACGCGCGCGCTCCCCTCGATCCGGAAGTCCCCCGGAGGCAGCCCCGGCACCACTCCCCGATAGCGGCCCGCGCCGAGATCCACGAGCGAGAGCTCCCTCGTCTTCTCCTCTTCGGAGCCGAGGGGGCCGCTCACGGTCGCCCGCACGTCCGCGCCCTCGACGGGACGGAAATCGTCGTCGTAGACCTGTCCCTCCACGACGATGTCCTCGGCTCCGTCGAACAGGCTCTTCCCCGGGCGGATCATGACCTGCTCGAGCTCGTCGCGCGACACGAGCCACCGAACCGCGCGTGAGATGAACCGGCGGAAGAAATCCCCCGATCGTCCCGATCCCCAGAGGTAGAGATCCCAGCGCCAGTAAGGAGTGCCGGCGACGGCGAGGACTCTCGCCCGGCCCGCTCCCGATGTGACCACGAGGGGCAGCTCCGGTCGAGGCACTCCGTCGAGCACGCCCTGGACGAGCACGCGGGAATCGGGGCGTCCATTCATGAGGAAGACCGGCGCGGCGCCGAGCGGAGGAAGGTCCCGCCAGACCCGGATGTTCTCCTCCGGATCACCCTCCATCCGGGTGACGGGATGGGCGCGTCCGATCCCGGTGAGGCCGGGCAGGATCTGTCCCGTGCGCGCGCGGGGGCCGGGTCCGGCCGCGACGGGCAGGAGCGGCTCGAGATCGGTGCCCGCGAGATCGAACGAGCGGGTGGATCCCATGACGAGGAGAGCCCCTCCCCGCTCCTGCGCGAAACGGGCGATCATGGAGAACCGCTCGTCCGAGAGCGAGGTCTTCCCCACGTCGAGCAAGATCACGAGATCATAGGGGGCGAGCTCCGCCCACGATTCGGGAAAGCGGATGCCCCGACGGCCCAAAGTGCCCGGGAACTCCTGGAGCGAGAGCACGACCGGATCGATCGTGAGCGACACGTCCGACTCGAGCGCGCGCTTGAGAAACGTGAGATCGAAGCTCGGCCGTCCGGCGACGAGCAGCACGCGGATCTTCTCCTTCAGGACGCGAACCGCGAAGAGGTGCTCGTTGTTTCCCTCGGAGATCTCTCCGTCGAGGGTCGGAGTCCAGATCCGGTACCGGTGCAACCCCTCCTCGGTCGGAACGTAGCGAAGCTCGATCTCCTCCTCCGTCCCGCCCCCCGGCAGGTCCACCCGCGCCGAGTCGATCGGGACCGATCCCTCGGAGAGGTAGACGACCATCTCCCCCGCCGCGTCCCCGCGGGCCCGCACGCGGGTGAGAACCGGCACGTCGTTGTCGAGGTAGGCGACCCCCGAGGCCTCCACGTCGACGATCGAGAGATCGGTGACCGTCCCCTCCTGGCCGACTCCGATCGCGTACACCGGGACCCCGAGTCGCCGAGCCTCCTCCCGGGGATCGATCCCGACGTTCTGGGAGCCGTCCGTGAGCAGGACCACCGCGCCCGTCTCCCGTCGCCGGGCCCCGACACCCTCGACGAGAGCGCGCGCGAGATCGGTGCGGTCGTCGGTGGGACTCGTCTCCTCGGCCGACGGGTTCGAGGGAAGCGGTACGACCGAGGCTCCGAAGCGGTAGATGTCCACCCGGCCCCGACCCGCCAGGTCGGCGAGAAGACCCCCGCCTTCCCCCCCGAGCGCCTCGAACACCCGGGAGGCCCGGGTCGGTCTCGAGCCCGCGTCGTCGCGGTCCTCCCCGGCGTCGCGATCTGCCGCGACCTCCTCGTCCGTGTCCGCCGCGACGGGGATCGACATGGAGAGCGAACCGTCGAGCAGGACGGCGATCCGGGCGGGCACGCTCCGCTCGGAGAAGAGCGAGAGCACGGGATCGAGAAGCAGAACCAGCAGAAGGAGGATCGAGAGGACCCGCAGCAGGAACAGCCCGGAGACGCGGCCCCGCCCCGTCGTGATCTGTCCCCGATAGAGCCGGACCGCGAACCAACCGAGGACGCCGGTGGCGGCGATCAGACCGAGGGAGATCGATTCGAGAAACTGTATCGACGCGGAGAACGGAGTCACTCTTGACTCCGACCTTTCCCCGCCGCGCGGTGCTTGCGCACGGCCTCCAGCAGACGGGGGAGGATGTCGCCGGTGGGCCCGCGCAGCGAGACGTCGAAGTGGGCGGTCAGCTCGGTCTCCTCCGGATTGACCTCGATCACGAACGCCCCCCCCTCCTTCGCGACGAGGGGAATGCCGGCGGCCGGCCAGACCACGCTCGAAGTCCCCAGGGACATCCCGACGTCACACTCCAGCGCGGCGCGGCGCGCCCTCTCGAACTCCACGATCGGCAGGTTCTCTCCGAACAGCACGACGGCGGGCCGGAGAGTGCTTCCGCAGCGGCACGGCGGCGGGATCTCGGGCGCGGGGTGGGGAAAGGGATCGACCTCGTGACCGCAATCGTCCACACAGCGGACACGCCAGAGCGATCCGTGCACCTCGATCACGTCCCGGGAGCCGGCGCGCTGATGGAGACCGTCGATGTTCTGGGTCACCACCGTGAGCTCGTCGAAGAGATCGTCCATCTGCGCGAGCGCGTAGTGCCCCGGGTTCGGATCGACGGACTTCATGTTCTCCCGCCGCATCTCGTAGAACTCCCACACCCGGAGCGGGTTCCTTCGCAGCGCTTCGGGGGTGGCGACCTCCTCCATGGGAACCTTCTCCCACAGCCCCTCCCCCGCCTCGCGAAACGTGGGGACGCCGCTCTCGCGGGAGATGCCCGCGCCCGAGAGCGCCATGACCCGACGAGCGGAGCCGAGGGCCGCGACGGCCCGATCGAATCCGGAAGAGGAACCGGTCATGACGTCGGATGATCCTCCGCGGCGTCCCGAAGCACCGCCAGGGCATGGGGAAGAACGGGCGCGAGCACCTCGAACATCTCACGGGCCGCCTTCGGACTGCCCGGAAGATTGACGATGAGCGTCCTCCGGCGGATGCCGGCGATCCCCCGGGAGAGGACCGCGAAGCGGGTCCGGGGCAGGGTCGCGATCCGGGCATGCTCGGCGAGACCGGGGGCCTCCCGCTCGAGGACGTTCCGCGTCGCCTCCGGGGTGACGTCGCGCGGGGCGAAGCCGGTGCCGCCGGTCGTGAGGATCAGAGGCACGGCCTCGTCGTCGGCGAGACGGCGGAGCTCCCGCTCGATCTCCGTCCGTTCATCCGGAACGACGGTCGCCGAGAGCACTCGACCACCCGCCTGCTCCACCGCGTTCACGAGCGCCGGGCCGGAGAGATCCTCCCGTTCGCCCCGGTGCGTTCGATCGCTCACCGTGACGACGGCGGCCGCGAGCTCGCCGCTCACTTCCGGTCGTCCGCTTTCCAGGTTCCCGAACGTCCCCCGCGCTTCTCGAGCAGACGGATGCCGTCGATCCGGAGCGATCGATCGACCGCCTTGAGCAGGTCGTAGGCGGTGAGGAGCGCGACGGAGACTGCGGTGAGCGCCTCCATCTCGACGCCGGTCCGCGCCGTCACGGTCGCGGAGGCCACGACGCGGACCCGGCCCGCGTCGGCATCGGTCTCCACGTCGATCTCGACGTGGTGGAGGGGGAGGGGATGGCAGAGGGGGATGAGCTCCGCGGTCCGCTTCGCGGCGGCGATGCCCGCGAGTTGCACCGTCGGCCGGAAGTCTCCCTTGGGAAGCGTGCCGTCGACGATCTTGAGAAGAGCCCGGGGGGAGGCGTGAAGGAAACCCTCCGCGATGGCGATCCGCCCCGTGGGCTCCTTCTCGGAGACGTCGACCATTCTCACCCGCCCCTCTGCGTCGAGGTGGGAGAGATCGCTCAATCCTTCTCCTTCTCCTCGGGTTCGCCCCCTTCGCGGTCGCCGGATCGTAGCTCCTTCCGAAACTCGCGGATCCCCTGGCCCATCCCGCGCATGAGGGACGGAATTCGGGTCCCGCCGAACAGCACCAACAATATGAGGGCGATGATCAGAAGCTCCTGACCGCCCGGCATGCCGAAGAGTGGCACGAGGACACCTCGATTCCTGCCGCCCCGGTTCGGCGGGGAGCTCTTCCGGGTCCGCCCCGCCGGACCGGGGTTTCAACCATCCAGGATCCTCATTCGCGCAGAGGAACGCAAGTCCGGATTCCCGGCCGGCCGCGCGACGGGCGGGCGGCGCGCGACGAATCCCCCACAATCGCGGCCGGCCGCACGGCCACGGTGGATCCGGAGGGAGGTTCGGACTAGTCTGTACCCGAGACGGGGAGGTCGCGCGACGGGTTCCAGCCTGCATGTCTCACCAGCCTCTGCTGCGGCAGCGGCGAAGCCGCGCCTGGCGAGGAGCCTGGTGAGAAATGCAGGCTAGGGGCGGTTTAGAGGTGCGCGGGGGAAAGGCGATGCATCGGGTCGGGTGGACGTTGGCTCTGGGGGTCGTGTGGCCGCTCCTGACGATCGGGTGCGGCGGGGAGGACTCCCGGCGCTCCCTCTCGTCCCCGCGAGCGATCGACGAGTACCGGCACCGGGCTGGGTTCCTCGAGCGGGAGGGCGATCCGATCGAGGCGCTGGAGGCCTATCGGGACGCGACCCGGCGCTTCCCGACCGAGGCGTGGACCTGGTCCGGTGTGGGTCGCGTCGCGAGCGCGCTGGGGCGTTCCCGCGACGCGCGGGACGCGTTCCTCGAGGCCGTGCGCTGGGACTCGACGCGGGTCGAGGATCGCGTGGCTCTGGCGCGGATCGCGCTGATCGAGGGACGAGCCGAGGAGGCCCTCACCCGGATCGACGAGGCGATCGCGATCGGATCGGAGACCCCGGCGCGGCGCGCGCTGCGGGGACGGGTCCTGGCCGAGGCCGGACGACTTCCGGAGGCCCGAACCGAGGTCGAGCGGGCGCTCCTGCAGGCCCCGGACGATCCCGAGATCCGAATCGCCCGCCTGTTCTACCGGCTGCGCGCGGACTCGGGCTCGACGGTGCTGGCCGAGGCGGACGATCTGGTGGCCCGGTTCCCGGAGAGCGCGGATGTCCTCTTCGCCCGGGCCCGCGTCCGCAGGGATCTGGGCGACCTTCCGGGGGCGCGAGAGGACCTCGAGGCGGGCCTGGCCCTTGCCGCGCGCCGCCCCCGCGCCCGCCTCGAGCTCGCTCGACTTCTCGCGGCGGAGGGCCGCTCGTCGGAGGCGGCGGAGGCGTTCCGCGCCGTCCTCGAGGACAACCCACGCGATCCCGCCGCGCTCGAGGGGCTCGGAACCTGCGCGCTCGAGACGGGGGATCCCGAAGCCGCGGAGATGGCGTTTCGCGAAGCGATCCGCTCCGACTCCGAGTTCGCGCCCGCGTATCTCGCGCTCGGCCGGTTCCTCTCACGCGCCGGCCGCCCCGAGGAGTCGGTCACGCTCCTGCGCAAGGCCCGCGCCCGGGCCTCTCTCGAGCCGGCCCTCTGGGAGGAATGCGGTCTCACGCTCGCGGAGACGTATCTCCGTCTCGACGAGGCGGGAAACGCCCTCGACATCGTGGACGGCATCCTGAAACGGAATCCCGATTCGGAGGCGGCCCGGACGATTCGCGGTCGGGCTCTGGCCGCGGGAGGGAACGGGTTCGCCTCCGGGAGCGCCCTCGAGCGGCTCGCGACCCGGCCCGAGGCGTCGCGCGACGAGATCCTCGCGTATGCCGGGTGGCTCCTGGAGCGGGAGTCCCCCGAGCGGGCGATCGACGTGCTCGCGCGCATCCTCGAACGGGACCCCGGGGACCGCGAGGCCCGCACCCTAAGGGCGGAAGCGCTGTCCGCGCTGGGCCGCATCGAGGACGCGGAGATCGAGCTGCACGACATCCTCGGGGGCGAGCCGCCGTTTCCCCCCGCGCAGCTCGCCCTGGCGAGGCTCTATCTCCGGGCGAATCGATACCCCGACGCGATCTACCACGCGCGCGAGGGGGCGAAGCTCGCCCCCGCGGATCCGGAGTTCCTGGGAGTGATCGGTCTGGCTCAGCTCGAGTCGGGACGGCCGCACGAGGCGCGGGAGGCGTTCGACCGCGAGCTCGAGCTCCGGCCGGATCTTCCCGACGCGCACATCCATCAGGGCCAGCTCGAGATGCGGCTCGGACGGGGCGGGGCCGCCGTCCCTCACTTCGAGCGGGCCCGGGAGCTGGACCCGCGATCCTGGCTCCCCTCCCATCTTCTCGGGCTCGCGCTCACCGCGGTCGGCCGGACGGAGGAGGCCGTCGAGGCGTACCGGTCCGTGCTCGCCCGCGACGAGCGGATCGCGGAAGCCCACAACAACCTGGCGTGGCTGCTCGCCGATCTCGACATCGATCCGATCCTCGCCGAGGTCCACGCGCGGAGGGCGGCCGAGCTGCAGCCGGAGAACCCGCACGTGCTGGGCACCCTCGGCTGGGCCCAGTACAAGAACCGGCTGCTCGACGAGGCGGCCGTCTCCTTGAAGGCGGCGACCCTTCGCGTTCCCGACGATCCGATGAAGCGGTACATGCTCGGCGTGGTCCAGTCCGCCCGCGGGGAGTCGGACGAGGCCCGGCGGGAGATCGGGCGCGCGCTCGAGCTCGACCCGGCGTTCCCCCGCGCCGAGAGCGCCCGCGACCTCCTGGCCAGACTGGATCGCTGATCGGGAGGCCGCCTTTCGAGCCTCTCGACCCCGCTCGATGCCGCGCTCGTGATCCGACTCGACCCGGCTGCCCCGGGACGCCCTCTCGTTCCGCCTAGCTCCTCTGTATCAATCTGTCACTCAAGGTGAAGGCCCACCCTCCCGATGACGGTACCGACCGGCGGGATCCTCCCCCGGCTGGGCGCTGACCGCAACTCCTTATCGGGATTTGCGTTTCAGCGGAGGTGCTGAACATGACCTGGCACGTAAGGGCCCGTTTCGCCATCCTTTCCGCCCTCTCGGGGATTGTGATTCTCGGGTCAGGCTGTAACAACCTCTGGGAGTGGACCGTCGACTCCGAGAGCTTTGACGCCCTGATGTCCGACGGCCGCGAGGCCATTCAGGCCGCGGACTACCCGCGGGCGGAGGCGAAGTTCGCCGCGGCGGTCGCCCTTCGCCCCCACCACAGCGAGGCTCGGTTCTACCTCGCGAAGGCCGCCGTGCTGAACAGCGACGTCGACGTCTTCACCCTCGTGCAGACCCTCACCGACGACTCGCCCGGCTCCGGGGCCACCGGGGTCTTCGACTTCCCGATTCAAGAGGCGAACTCGGTCTACCGCGTCAATCGAGTCGTCCTCGAGAGCCTGGAGCCGATCCGGAAGGGGGAGGTGACCGAGGGTCGCTTCGTGGGGGCCGACGTCGATCTCGACCTCGCGATGGCCTACACGCTCCGCGGGATTCTCCGCCTGCGCGACACGAACGGCGACGGGACGATCGACGGGACGGATGCGTCCCCCGAGGAGCTGGGATTCAGCGAGGACGAGAACGGCGAGTACTCGATCGACGGCATCGACAACATCCCGCCCGAGGACATCAACGAGATGATCGACGACCTCAACGAGCTCCTCGACAGCGGCGGAGAAGTGCTCGAGGACGTGAACGACGACGACAGCGGAATCGACATCGAGGACCTGCTCGACATCCTCGACGAGGTCGGGTCGGACATCTCCTTCTACTACGTGAACACGGGAGTTCCGGGCAACGCCGGGGAGGGCGACAACGACGGGGACGGGAGAACGGACGAGGAGTGCCGGAACGAGCTGGACGACGACGGCGACGGTCTCATCGACGAGGACTCACGCGTGGCGGGCTGTCCGCCCCCCGCATCCTGACGGAGGAGTTACCCCCATGAAACCGCTCGCGCCGACCGCCCTCGCGGTCCTCTCGATCGGGGCGCTCCTCGCGGAAAACGTCGCCGCCGGGCCGGCCTCGACCGGGCTTCCGGGAATCCGTCCCCTCGGGATGGGCAACGCGTTCGTGGCCGTGGCCGACGACCGAAACGCGCTCTACTACAATCCCGCCGGGCTCTCGAACCTGGATCAAACGAAGATCTCGGGAATCGGGCTCCAGGGAGGCATCGACGACGAGTTCTTCGAGGTCATCGAGTTCATCCAGGACAACGAAGAGCGCTTCGCCGACTTCGACGAGATCGATCAGGAGTTCTACGAGTCACTCGCACCGTACGACGACCGATGGGTCTCGGCCGACGCCCAGGCCTACGTGGACGTGACCCGGAAGAACCTCGGAGTCGGCGTCTACAGTCTCGGGCGGGTCGGGTTCAGCATCGACCGAGGGGTCTACGAGCCTCGGGTTCGAGCCCACGTCTTCGACGACATCGTCGCGCTCGTCGGCGGTTCGATGGATCTCGGAAGGTACGACCTCACCGTGGGCGGGACGCTCAAAGGAGTCTGGCGACGTGAGTCCCGCCGCGCCCTGACCTCGCGTGAGGTGGCGGATTTCGATCCTGAAGAGATCCTCGATGATCTGGAAGGAGCCGACGCCGGGTTCGCCATGGACCTCGGCGTGCGCTGGGCGCGCCCGGGGAGTCGCTGGGCGGTGGGAGCGGTTCTCCGGGACGCGGCCGGGTTCGTCGGCGGCGAGAAGATCGGAGCCGCCTTCGATTTGGGGACGGCCTGGCGGCCGGAGATCGGCGACTGGGGTCCCGTGCGCGGCGTACTCCTCGCTGCAGACCTGCGAAACATGCTCGATTCGAACGAGGCGACGGGGAACAAGATCCACCTTGGCGCGGAAGTCCGGATGCCCGTCGTCTCGGTGCGGGGAGGGGTGAATCAGGGATACCCGGCCGTCGGGGCGTCGATCGGTTTGCGGTTCTTCGAGCTGGACTACGCCTTCTACGGTCGGGAGCTCGGCGAGTATCCCGGCTCCGAGAGCCAGTTCCTCCACACCGTCGAGGTTCGCCTGGGGTATTTCTAGCCTGCTTTCCTCACCAGGCTCGTCACGAAGCGCAAGCGGGACCCTCTCATCCCCCGTTCTGGCTAAAGATCCGCGTCCATCGAGACGATACCGGGGCGTATATCCCCGCTGTCTTGACACCCGCGGGCGGGGTCCGATAGGGTCGCAAACCCTTCCCCAGTCTCGAAACCGCCAGGAGGCGTCCCATGATCGGCAAGAAGCCGGGACTCAGGCCGGAAGACGGAGAGGCCACCTCGATCATCGGAGAAGGCTCCGCGTTCGACGGGACCTTCGAGGTCACCGGAAACGTTCGCGTCGACGGCAGATTCACGGGTGAGATCCGCGTCAGCGAAACGCTCGTCGTCGGGAAGAACGGCATGGTCGACGCCAATGTGCACACGAGAAGCGCCGTCGTGGCGGGCACGATCAAGGGGAACCTCCACGCGGCGGACAAGATCACGCTTCAGAGCGGCTCCCGTCTCGAAGGAGAGATGATCACCTCCAAGCTCGTGATCGAAGAGGGAGTCTCCTTCCAGGGAAGCTGCAACACGGCGCAGAGCGCCGCGCAGGCCGTCGGCGCCAAGGCCGCGCCGGCGACTCCTTCCGAATCGAAGAAGGCCGCGCCGCCCGGATCGCAGCCCTCGGAGGCGGTCGTCGAGGAGATCGCGAAGGAGCAGATCGCGAAGTAGTCGCGTCCCCCTTTCCCCCGGCGCCCTTCCGGGGGCAAGGGGGGCGGTGCGCACTCCGGGGTGCGAACCGGCGCCGGACGGCGCGCCTCATTCCCCGCGGCTTCGTCCCCGAATGTCGAAGATCCCCTGGACTCCGGGATCGCCGTACTCGGTTCCGCCGGTGTGGACCTCGACGTTGGGAAGAACCTCGCAACGGCCCCGCTCGTGCACGTGACCGCACAGGACCGTCAGCCTCCGGTCCGGGGCAGCGGTCATGACCTCCCGCACCGTCTCTCCCACCGCCCGGCAGGCGAAGTGCGGAGCCCAATCGTCGTCGGACGGCCGCCCCGCGTGCACACAGGCCTCGCGAAAGGGCGGCACGTGGGTCAGAAGGTAGACGTGGCGAAAGCTCCTCAGAGCGTCGGTCAGTGTGCCGCGCACGTGATCCGCGGCTTCGTCGCCGAGCGCGTTCAGCCGGGCGAGCAGATCCGCTCGAGAGAGCCCGGAGATCTCCCGGATGTGCACGTAGTCGTTGAGCACGAGGGGAGACCGCAGAAAGTCCCCGAATCGGCCGTCGCCCCATCCGTCGTGCCCGATCAGCCCGACGTCGGACGAGAGGGCCACCGGCCCGCATTCGGAGAGGTAGTGGAGGCCGTCCACTTCGGCCGTCAGCCGGCGAACGGCCCTTCGAACCTCCGCGATCGAACCCCCGTAGTAGTCGTGGTTCCCCAGAACGAAGTAGACGGGCACGCCCAGCCGGGTGGCCAGGAAGCGCAGGTAGTCGCCGACGGAGGCGGCCTCCCCGATGTCACCCCCGACCAGGATCGAATCCGCTCGGTGGGACCGGACCCGACGGACGAACTCCATTTGTCGCTCCGCCTCCAGGAAGTTCAGGTGGATGTCGGTCATCCAGGCGATCCGTCTCACGGTCCGACTCCCTCGCATCGGCCCGCATAGGCTATCATTACCGGGAACCTGCGGCAGCTCTTCGCGGAGGTGAGGACATTCGTAGTCGATCACGGTTCGTGAGCCGGGTCCTCGGTGCCCTCTTCGCTCTCTTGCTTCCGGTCTCGTGCGGATCGCCCCGTCCGCTCCCGAACATCCTCTTGATCACCGTGGACACGCTGCGCGCCGACCGGCTCGGGTGCTACGGCTACTTCCGGAACACGACACCGGTCATCGACGAGCTCGCGAAGCGGAGCGTGCTGTTCGAGAACGTGGTCACGCAAATGGGATGCACGCTTCCGGCCCACGTGTCCCTGCTGACCTCCACCCGCACGATCCGTCACGGTGTTCAGAACAACGCAATGCTCTTCGACGCGGAAGCCTTGGGCCTCCGTACGTTTCCCCAGATGCTGCAGGACGCGGGCTACCGAACCGCGGCATTCGTGAGCGCCGCTCCGCTCAAGGATCTGACGGGAATCTCGACGGGGTTCGCGCACTTCAGCCAACCGGAGGAACGCAGTCGGCCCGCGGACGCGGTCACCGAGGACGTGCTGGCTTGGCTGGAGACGCCCCCCTCCGAACCGATCCTCCTGTGGATCCACTACTTCGATCCCCACTTCCTCTACCGGCCTCCACCCCCGTTCAACCAGGCGTTCAAGACGAACGAGAGGCTGCTTCGCTACCTCGAGCACGGAGCTTTCACGAACTGGGAGGACCGGGCCGTCCAGTACAGCCACAACCAGTACGATGGAGAGATCCTGTTCGTGGACGGTCAAATCGGACGTCTCTTCGAACGGCTCCGCGAGCTCGATCTCTTCGACGAGGCCGTGATCGTGTTCACCTCCGACCACGGGGAGGGACTGGGGCAGCACGACTGGATGCAGCACGGACAGCTTCACGCCGAGATCCTCCAGGTTCCGCTGATCCTCAAGCTGCCCGGGATGGGTTCCGAAGAGGCCGAGCGGAGGGCCGATCTGGCGGCGCTGGTGGATGTCCTCCCGATCCTGACCGAGGAGCTCGAATTGCCGGTCTCGGCATCGGACCGCGCGCAGTTCGAGGGGATGAACCCGCTGAGTGATCCGACGCGCGAGTACGTTCTCTCGGAACGAATGACGGCCCCCTCGGGGAACCTCTTTCGCCGGGGGGAGGAGTACGCGATCACCGGCCGGCGATGGAGGTACTACTACGCGTCCGAGAAGGACGACCGGCTGTTCGACCTCAGGACCGACCCTCTGGAGCTACGGAACGTGATCGGCGAATACCCGGCGGTCGTGACCCTGATGAAGGAGCGGCTCGACGACCTCCTCACCGCGGCGCTGGGACTCCCCGGCGCCCCCTCCGACCGGGACCTGCCGCCGGAGTTCATCGCGGAGCTCCGGGCGCTCGGCTACGTGGACTGACCCGCGTCTCTCACCGGTGGGGGACGGGGGCGAGAATTTCCGCGCCGGGTGAGAACGACCGGTCGAGGGTCGATGCCCGACCCATCCGGGAAGAGGGCCGCTCCCCCCGGAGCGGCCCTCCTCCTTCGTGCTCAGTCAGTTCTCCGACGCTCAGTTCTCGCGCAGCAGCACGAGTTTCTTGACGATCACCCGATCGCCCGTCTTCATCCGAGCGAAATAGACCCCGCTCGCGACGGCGTTGCCGGCGCGGTCGCGGCCGTTCCATTCGGCCTGATTCCATCCCGCGTCCGCCGCACCCAGGTGGAGCGTCCGCAACCGCCGTCCGTCGACTCCGTAGATCTCGACAGTCACGTTCGCGGCGTGGGGCAGGTGGAAGCGCAGGGTCGTGGAACCGCTGAACGGGTTCGGACGCGCATCCAGGGCCAGGCCCGCGGCTTGCGGCCCTTCCGTCCCGTCCGGCATCCCGGTCTTGATATCCTCGACGGACTCGGAATAGGTGGCCTTGACCCGGTTGTTCGATCGGAAACCACTCAACCGCATGTAGCCGCCGTTCTCGATCGTGACCTGATGGAGCATGTTCGTGCGGAGCCCGCCGTTCAGGGGAGGAACCGGAGGATCTCCCGTCTTCTCCCCTTGATCTCCGTCATCGTTCGTCCAGACAAACCTCTTGTTGCCGAACTGCAGGGCACCTACGACGGAGACGACGTGCCCACCCCGTTTGTTTCCAGCGTTGTCCAGCCAGTCGATGCTCAGCTCCACGTCCTCGTAGTCCTGAAGCTCGCTCATCATCCAGTCGAAACTCGGCGGACCGCTCGGACCGTGCCGGCGGGCGGTCCGGCCCGCCACCGTGACGGACGCACCGAGATCCGTCAGGGTCGCATCCGCCTCGTACTTCACGTTCAGATCGGGAAAGAAGATCTTCCCCGGATCGGCGGCCATCCTCAGCTTCCCCTCGATGGCGTCCCTCTGGCCGATCCCGCCCGCGTCCCAGTTCGTGTAGTCCTTGAGCTTGAGGAGCGTCTCGTTCCACGTCTGCCCCAGGAAGACCTGTCCGGGGAATTGCGCTTCCAGCCAGTGCATGCTGTTGGTGATCGCGGCCGGTCCACACTGGTTTGTCCCCTGCTCGCCGTTGGGCATGCCGACCCGCCAACTCCACTTGAGGTTGGTGTTCCCGTCCCACGGTGGCTTGGCGGGACCCTTCGGCGAGTCCAGCCCGGGAACGGGGGGGACTCCCGCATACACGTCCCCACCGTAACTGTACCGGGTCGAATCGAGCACGACGACGTATTGCGGGAAGAACGCCGGTTGCGTCTCCTCAGGAATCGTGTCGAGCGTCACCGTGTACCAGACGGAGTCCCCGGCCGAAGACGTGCCCCGAACGACCCCCAGACCCGAGAGGTCGACCGTCTGGCAGGTCTCGGATAGCGACATCTCGATGATTTCCGTGGTCACGAGCGGCATGTTCTGCACCAGCCAGGTCAAAGGACCATCCATCTCGGCGACGATGTTCAGGAAGTGAAGCCTGGTCGTCGCCGGGGTGAAGTCGAATCGAAGGTGACCGTACTCGCTGTGATCGACAACACCCGTCGCATCCATGTTCCAGCTGACCTGGCCGAGCTCGATCGGGTGCTGGATCTCCGGCTGCGGCACCGGTCCGGTCGGAACGTAGTCCGCGAAGGAGACGTTGTCGATCAGGTACTTGACCGCACCGTGCTTGCCCCATGCAAGGTCCCCCGGCTGACTTCCGTCGAAGACCTCCCACCCGACCTGAAGGGAGTCGACCGTTCCGCCGACGTACGGGGTCAGCTCGACCCGCTTGTTCATCTCCCATTCCGTGCACCCACCCGAGAGTGAGTCACCCACGTCGATCCAGGGTGACCAAGCACCGATGGTCGAATCGTGGACCCGCACGACTTGCTGGCCGTAGTCGATTCGGGGGGCGAGGAAGCAGTAGTACTCGGAGTACTCGACGACTCCTTCAGTCCAGCCACTCACGTCCAGCCGTGGAGCGACGAGGATGAAAGCGAAACCGTTCGCAGGGATCGCACCCACCGCCGGCGTTGAAGACCACATCCAGTCATCGCTGAAATAGGTCGTATTGCCCTTGTTCTTGTAGTTCGGATCGAATTCCAGGTGCCAGCCGTCGTACGGGTCTCCGGCATGGCCGCTCTGGATCCAGTACGCGGGCGGGCCGGTGCTCGACACATTGAAGGTGCCCGACTCGAAATCGTCCGAGACGATGTCTCCGGTGGCGTCGAACGTGATGGACACGTTGTCGATCGCGGCCAGGCCGTCCGTATCGATGCCTCCGTCCTCGTCGGAGATCGTTCGATCGGACTGCGCGCGCCAGCGGAGCATGAGGCCGGAGAACCCCTGCGGCACCGGGAACGTGGCGCCGGTGAGCCAGGAGCTGTTCCCGTGAGCGTCCCCCTCAGAAACGACCTGATCGCTGGAGCCGAAGTAGTCGGTGCCGCACGAGCGCCCGGTTCCCCCGTGCGCGACGTCGTAGACGCCGGAGACCGCGTTGAAGACGGCCTCCCCGCCGACGCTGTCGATCACGACCTCCCACGCGCCCGAGACCTCGTCGAGGTATTCCAGGAACAGGTAGTCCGCGCTGCACTCCGCGTCGTAGCGGAGGTCGAATTCGATCGTTCCGCCCACGGAGGCGTCAAGAGCGCTGCAGTCGAGGACCAGCGGGTAGTTCCACTGGTTCCCGTATCCGTTCGCAAGGACCCAGTAGTGGGCGTCGGCGCAACCGGCGGTCGCTCCCGAGGTGTCACAGCCGGCCCAGGCATTGTAGGTACCTGTAGACGGTCCGGGGTAGAAGTCCGTGACGTGCCAGGGGGAGTCCTGACCTTCCGGTGGATCGAATCGCGACCAGTGATCCCAGTTGTGGCTGTCGCCGAAGCCGGGATTGTCCGGCCAGGTGCTGTCGCCGCCGGCTCCCTCGAAGCACCAGACATGGTCGATCGACTGACCGCTGGGGGACCCGGCCGTGTCGGCGGAGTCACAGGGAGACGTGCCCTCCGGATGAACCCGGGTCCACGAGGCTCTCGCGTTGGACCGGGCTGGATCGGGAAGATCGAGGCGGTCGGCCTGACGGACGACCTCCGCGTCGGAGACGTGGTGGGAACCGCGCGGCCTGGCCCACGAGTCGCCGGCGGCGACGAGCGCGAGGCCGAGACCGAGAGCGGCCCAACAGACAGGACGGAGCAGGGGGGAGCAGGTACGGAGCAGCATGGGAGATCCTCCTTCGTGCGTACCGGAGTGCGAGAGGGACGGATTCGAACGGGCGGTGGACGGCCGTGGCACAGAGGAATGCGAACCCCGGTCACGAAGCGGATCATGACGGAAGCGTGGGGGCCAGTTCCATGCTATTTGTCAGGCTAGAAACTGATAGATGTCAGGTATTGGGCGGGCCGCGATCAGAGCGAGGCGAGAGCCCGGTCCGTGATCGACATCGCGAGCGCCAGGAGGATCGCGAGGCCGAAGTATGCGACCCCCATGGCGAGACGCTTCTTGGGCTCGACGGCGTAGTAGCCCGCCCGGGGTCCGCGAATCGCCCGGCCGAGTCCCGTCAGCCCGACGAGAAGAATGAGGAACAGGAGGGGGTGGTAGGTGACCAGGAAGATGAGAATGCCCAGGGCGTACCCGACCGCCCAGAACCAGCGGCTGATGACGCCGACGATCCGGCCACCGTCCAGAGGCCGGATGGGAAGCAGGTTGAAGAGGTTGATGAGAAACCCCGTGGACGCCAGCGCGTACCAGTAGGGATGGCCCGTCGCCCAGCCCACGAGGAGACAGATGAACGCCCCGAGACTTCCCAGCACGGGCCCCGCGATCGCGACGAGCGCTTCGACCCACGCGTCCCGCGGCAACCCCTTCATCGCGATCACGGCGCCCACGAAGGGGATGAACACCGGCGCCCCTGCGCGAATTCCCTGCCGGCGCATGGCGATCGCGTGACCGAGCTCGTGAACGAAGATGAGGAGAACGAAGCCCAGCGCGAACGGAAGCCCCCAGAGCTGGGCGTAGGCGCCCACGACCACGATCATCGTGACGAGCGTGCCGAGCTTCGCCATTTTGAGAAGGGGAACGAGCAGCTTGAACTTCCCCAGAACGAACGCGACGGCCACCCCGACCGGTCCCCATCGCATCCATGCCCGTGAGCGCCGCTTTTCAGGGAGAGGCCCGGAGGGCTCGGACGGGATCGTCTCGCGTTCCGCGGTGGCCAGATGGCGCGCCACCGCCCGGAGGTTGCGGAGACGCCGGAGCTCTTCGGCGGAAGAGGGCTCGGGGCTCATCGCGAGTCGATCCGTGAGCTCAGGGGGCGAGGCGAACCGGGGCCGGGATCTTCCACGCCTGCCAGAGCACGATCGCCAGGAAGACCAGGTCGAACATCTGGAATCCCGGGGAGACCACCCGGATCCAGAGCTCGGGATCGGGGAAGAGGGGCAGAGTCCCCTCCTGTCCGGCCTCGGCGAGCGCCCGCAGGATGAACGTCCGGGTCACCAGGTAGCTGGCGTAGAAGAAGGAGACCAGCGCAACCGCCGCCGACAGCGCCTGCAGGCCGCGGGCCCGCTTGTGGCCGGAGAAGATCGTCACGCCCTTCCCGACCGCGATTCCGATCACGATCGCGACGAGGCCGAACGACACGCTCGTGATCACGGTGAAGCCCCACCAGACGAGCGCGCCCAACACGCCCCCCAGCACTCCCCCCACGAGTGCGGTGGGATAGTTGATGTCGCTGGACTGCGTCTGGATCGCCCGCCGAAGCTGCGCCTTCAGGTTCTCGAAGCACGTGGTGCAGAACGCACCGTCTTCCGTCTCGATCCGGGTCTCGTCCGCCGCGAGAAGCCGGCCGCATTCGGCGCAGCGCGTCTCGGTCGGTTCGGCGGGTGCGGGCGGGTTCGTCGCCATTCTCTCCCCTCTCGGCGCCGGGATCGGTCGCGTGTCTCCGTCTTCCGGCCGTGTTGCCGTCTTTACGGGCCGGCGGGCCCTGTCTCGCGAGTCTAGAGGGACGCCGGTTCTCCCACAAGGTCTCCCTGCGCCCGACGGTTCCTGGACCCGACGGGGAGCGAGCGGGCCCGATTCCGCGCCCGGCCGCTACGGGCGGCCCCGGGGATCTCCTTGTCTCGCCGGGGGTCGCGCCGGATAATCCGCCCGCTTTGGGACTCGCCCGTTCCCCGGGAGACGCGTCCGACTTCGTCGCCGCGCTCTCGCGGGGCAGCTCCTCACCGACGGGATGTCGCCGTTGCGCCTGCGGACTCTCGCCCTCCTGCTCGTCGTGGTCCCCGTCGGCCTGGCCGCGAGCCTCTACTCCGGTCCCGGCCGCTGGTGGATCAACAACTGGGGCGCGAGCCTCGCCTACGAGGTGTTCTTCATCGGGGTCGCGTTCCTCTTCCTGCCCTCTCCGTCCCGGCTCGGCGCGATCGCGGTCGCCGTGTGTGTCGCGACCTGCGCGCTGGAGTTCCTCCAGCTCTGGAAACCCGTCTGGCTCGAGGCCGTCCGATCCACGTTCGTCGGTCGCGCCGTTCTGGGAAACAAGTTTTCCTGGAAGGACCTGCCCGCGTATCCGCTCGGATGCCTTCTCGGCTGGGAGATCATCCGCCGGTTCGTCGTCCGGCCGGCTCCCCGGCGGGCATAGGACGGACCGTTCCCCGACCCGTCGCATCTCGTCCCCGGGCGTCGCCTCTCCCCTCAGTACGCGTCTTCGCTCAGCCGGACCTTGCCCCGGTACGTCCAGTAGATGATCGACGTGTACACGACCACGAACGGCATCCCGATGGCCGCGATGATCAGCATGATCCGAAGCGTCTTCGGCGACGAGGCCGCCCGGAAGATCGTGAGACTGTGCTCGATGTGGGGGTTGCTGGTCACGAGATTCGGGAAGACCGCGACCCCGAGAAGGAAGACCAGCGCGGCGATCGAGGCGGAGGAGCTCGCGAATGCCGCCAGCGGTCGCCCGCGAGACATCTCCCGCGGGACGTTCGCGATGGCCAGCGCGTTCAGCACCGGCATGATCCAGAGGACGGGGTAGTCCCGGAAGTTCGCCGTGGCCGAGGGGACCCGCAGGAGCGTGAAGAGCGAGACGGTCAGGTAGAGCAAGACGAACGCGACGAAGCACCGCCAGAACCAGCCCCGAACGCGGCGCTGGAGGTCACCCTCGGTCTTGAGGTGGAGAAAGACCGCCCCGTGCATCGCGAACAGCGAGACCGTGAAGAGCCCGACGAGCAGTGAATAACCGTTCAGAAGCGTCGTCGGGGAGCCCGTGAAGTCCCCGCGCGCGTCCAGCGGGATTCCCAGCACGGTATTCCCGACGGCCACCCCGAAGACGAGGGTGGCGACGAGTGAGCTGCCGAAAAAGCCGAGATCCCAGACTCCCCGCCACGACTCCGATTGGACCTTGCCGCGAAACTCGAGCGATACGGCACGTAGGATCAGGGCGAAGAGCAGCACCATCACGGGCGTGTAGAACCCGGAGAAGACCGTGGCGTAGGCCTCCGGAAACGCGGCGAACAGCGCGCCCCCGAAGGTGACGAGCCACACCTCGTTGCCGTCCCAGAGCGGGCCGATCGCGTTCATGAGGATGCGCTTCTCCGTGTTCGACCGGGGCACGAAGCGGTGCAGTATGCCCACCCCGAGGTCGAACCCGTCGAGGATCGCATAGCCCGCGAGGAGAACCAGAAGGAGCACGGCCCAGATCTGGGCGAGGAGCTCACCGGTCATCTCATGCTCCCCTCGATCCGCCAGTGAGGGGCTCCCCGTGACCCGCGCGCTCGGCCGCGGTGTCTAGGAACCCCTCGCGTCGCGCGGCCGGCCTCGGACCGACCGGCTCCGGCCCGTGGCGGATCTTGCGATCCAGGAGGAAGATCCAGGTGGCGCCGAGCAGAGCGTAGATCACGGTAAAGAGGACGAGCGACGCGAGCACCTGATCCTCCGAGACGGCCCGGCTGACGGCGTCGGACGTGCGGAGACCCAGCGTCTCGTCGTACTCCACGGTTCCGTCGACCCCGACGACGAGGTGTCCGTCGACCCACTCGACGGGTGGGTGCACGATCCACGGCTGTCGCCCGACCTCCGCCGCGACCCACCCGGCCTGGTTCGCGACGAGGGCTCCCCCCACGGCGAACACGAAGGTCCAGAGGAGCCGCCGACTCCGAAAGAGCGTGCCGCGCCGGAGGAACCAGCAGCCGGTCAGCGTGAGACCGATGAAGAACATGCCGAGCGCGATCATGACGTGATACGAGAAGAACGGAATCACGACGGGCGGACGGTCCTCCGGCCGGAACTTGTCGAGCCCGACCACGTCCCCATGGAAGTCCTCGTGCACCAGGAAGCTCAGTCCGCCGGGAACGGCGAGATCGAAGCGTATCCGCCCCTCGTCCTCGTCGGGCAGGCCGAAGAGAGAGAGAGCGGCCGGACCGGTTTCGAAGTGCCCCTCGAACGCGGCGAGCTTCGCCGGCTGGGTCCGGTACACGTTCTTGGCCTGGAAGTGGCCCCCGACGAGGGCCGCGATCGAGGCCACCGTGCCCAGCGCGAGGGCGCCGCGGAAGGAGTGCCGGGCGAACTCGACGTGGCGGTTCCGCAGCAGATAGAACGCCGAGATGCTCATCACGAAGAACGCGCCCATGAGGAAGCATCCGACGAGAACGTGTGAAAGGCGGTAGATCGTGGACGGGTTCAGCACCATCGCCCAGAAGTCCACGATCTCGGCCCGCATCATCACCTCCCCGTCCACGACCCAGGGGACGCCGTCACGAAGGATGGGAACGATGTGATGGCCGGCCGGCGTCTGCTGCCAGCTGTTCGCGACCACGATCCAGATCGACGAGAAGATCGAACCCAGGGCCACCATGCATGTGGAGAAGAAGTGCATCCCGGGTGAGACGCGGTCCCACCCGAATACGAGCACGGCGAGGAAACCGGACTCCAGGAAGAACGCGAAGATGCCCTCGGCGGCGAGGGCCGAGCCGAAGACGTCGCCCACGAAGCGGGAGTACGTCGCCCAGTTCGTCCCGAACTCGAACTCCATCACGATCCCGGTCGCCACGCCGACCGCGAAGTTCAGCGCGAAGATGCGCGTCCAGAACCGGGCCGCCTTCTCGTAGGTCGGGTTGCCCGTGCGCCAGGATATTCCGTCGAGGTAGACGAGGACTCCTCCCAGGCCGATCGTGAGCGGCGGAAAGACGTAGTGGAACATGATCGTGAGCGCGAACTGCAGCCGGGAGAGGAAGACGACGTCCATGGCGCGGGCTCCGTGCGTCGCGGGGGCGGGTGAGCGTTACCGGTGCCTCACCTTCGAAGCACGACCCTCTGCGTCTGCCGGAACGTTCCCGCCTCGATCCGATAGAAGTAGACCCCGGACGCGACGGACTCGGCGGGGGCCGGCGGGCGAGGAATCGGAACGGCGTCCGCGGGGGTCGTTCGATCGGTCTCGACTCCCGGAAGCGGGTCGGCGGGCGACGCGATCGTCGAGGCGTGCACGACGCCTGAGACGCCACCGGTGGCCGACATCAGCGAGAGGCCCGCGCCGAGGACGAGCGCAGCGCGGGACGAGGTGATGAGGGAATCGCGCGACGTGACGTCCGACGCGCGCCGAGATCTAGCCCGCATTTCTCACCAGGCTCGTCGCGAGGCTGCGGATAGTCGTGGCCGGCGAGGAGATGGGGGGCTTTCGCCCGAGGCGGAGCTGTAGCCCCGTCGCAGGGCGGAAGTGCCCCAGCGACGAAGCCAGGCGCGGCTTCGCCACTGCCGCAGCAGAGACTGGTGAGATGTGCGGGCTAGCCCTGGGCAGGGAACCACTGTGCACGGCGCTATCCCCCTCGATGCAAGCAACCCTACTGTCCATCCGCTCAGGACAGCAGATCCGGGAATCGCCATCCCTCTGCCGGCTTCGAGGTGAAGCCTCAATCCGCCGGCGCAATCGACCGACAGTGAGACTACCCCAACCGATCGACCGGAATCGCCCTCAACGTGGCCATGCGCGGAACCTTCCTCCCCATCGTACCCCTTCTTCTCTGCGTGGGGGGATGTGCGTCCCTTCACTCGCCTTCTCCACCGGTGGATCCCGGGCCACAGGCGACGGCCCCGGTCCCCCGACCGGAGGCCCCCGCCTCCCCGGCGCCGACGCCCACGGAGTCCGAGTCCGCCAAGGCTTCCCCGAAAGCCCCTCGGGGCCCCGATGAGATCGCCGGTATCTACGAGGAGGGCGTGACCGCTCTGAAGTCGGCCCGATACGACGACGCCGTTCGGCTTCTCGAGCGGGTCTGGTCCGTCGATCCCGACTTCCGGGACGTGTCGTCCGTGCTGTCGGGCGAATACCTGGTGCGCGGCCTCGAGCAGTACGCACACTCCGATCTGGAGGGGGCGATCGCGTTTTGGACCCTCGCGCTGAAGGTCGATCCGGACAGCCACCGCGCCCAGGGCTACCTGCGCGAGGTGCGCCAGAAGCAGGGCCGAATCCCGGAGAAGATCGAATAGCCTGCACTTCTCGCCGGGCCCGCCGGGAGGCGGGTGAGACCGGCCGTGCCCCCCCGGCCCGCAGAGTGCTCGGCGGTGAGCCGAGCTGTCGCGAGGGTTCTTGCGGAGGGCCAGGCCGCCGGCGACGGACCCCGCCGGCGTTGCTAGACTCCGGGATCCTGGTCGCCCGAGCGCGGCGGACCGGATCTCCGATCGACCCGTAACCCGGGGGGGGAGAGTGGACCCCGTCTTCATCGTCAATCCGAGTGCGGGACGGGGGCGCGGCGCGATCGTCGCGGACGAGCTCTCCCGGCGTCTCGCCGCCCGGGGTCGGTCGTGCGAGATCGTCCGGACCGGCGGCCCGAGGGAGGCGGCGGCGAGGGCGCGCGACGCGGCGGACGGGGCGGAGCTCGTGGTCGCGGTCGGCGGCGACGGGACCGTCTCCGAGGTGGTCAACGGCCTCGCCGAGACGGACGCGACGCTCGGCATCGTCCCGGTCGGAAGCGGCAACGATTTCGCTTACGCGCTCGGCATTCCGCTCACTCTCGACGCGGCGATCGACGTCCTCCTCGACGGGCGAGACATCCGGATCGACCTCGGTCGGTACGACGAAAGGTGGTTCGCGAACAGCGTCGGACTGGGCTTCGAAGCGCAGGTCACCATCGAGAGCACGAAGATCCGACGGCTGCGGGGATTCGCCATCTACCTCTGGGCGGTGGTGAGAGCGCTGATCCGTCTCCGCTGTCCCGACCTCGTGATTCGGGCGGACGACCGGACGTTCGAGGGACGGCAACTCCTCGTGTGCATCGGGAACGGACCGCGGGTGGGCGGAGGGTTCCTTCTCACCCCGGACGCGAGACTCGACGACGGTCGGTTCGACGTCTGCGTCGTGGGAGCGATGGGGCGTCTCTCCGTTCTCCGCACGCTTCCGAAGGCTCTGTCAGGGTCGCATACGAGCCATCCACGGGTCTCGATGCTGCGCGCCCGGAGGATCCGGATCGAATCGTCGGGCGGCTTTCCGTTTCACGTCGACGGGGAGGTGATCGATACTTCCCGCCGGGAACTCACGGTGGAGATGGTTCCCGGCAAGCTCAAGGTCCGCGTGGGCCGCGGGGGGACGCCATGACGAAGGAGACGTTCGCCAAACTGATCGAGGACCACGCCCGATTCCCGGCGGCGGTGCAGGCGCTCGTCGAGGGCGCGACCGTGGAGACCCTCCGTGCGCGGGAAGCCGAGAACCGCTGGTCGCCGTTGGAGATCCTCGCCCACCTGCGGGACGAGGAGACGGAGGACTTCGGCGCCCGGGCCCGCGTCGCGGTGGAGGGTCGGGAGCTGGTCCTCGACGTCGATCCGGAGCGGTGGGTCGTCGAGCGACGCTACAACGAGATGGATCCGGAGGAGGTCCGGTCCGTCTGGGCCCGGGAGCGGGCGGCGTCATGCGTCTGGCTCGCCTCCCTCTCGCTCGCGGACCTGGAGAGGTCGGTCGATCACCCCCGCTTCGGGAGCTTCCGCGCCGGGGACTTCATCGCGGCGTGGCGCGTTCACGACCTCCTGCACCTGCGCCAGCTCGCCCACGCGATGGCGGTGAACGCGGCGCGGACCCTGGACGGTTGGCGCGTCGAGTACGCGGGATCGGTGCCCGGCTCGGGTTGAGGGGGGAGTTCTCGATCCCCCCGGACGCGCGGCGTGCCTCGGGATCGACGCCTCGACGGCTCACTCCTCTTCCAGCCGGTGGTAGCGATCGATTTCGGGGGATCGGTGAACGGTGCGGGTCCCGGACGGCCAGTGGACCGTCACGGAGTCGACGGCGGTCCGGTCCCCGAGCGCGACCAGGACCCGAGGGTCGTTTCCCGAGAGGAAGCTGCCGCCCGCCCGCACCTCACGGACGAAGCGGTCGGACCCCGCGTGGACCTCGACGTACGCTCCCACCCCGTCCCGATTCGATCGGGTTCCCACCGTCCGGAATCCGATCCAGTGGCGATTCTCCGCACCCCGGCACTCGAGAAGCAGGGCCGGACCGTTCTGGTTGTTCACGAGGACCTCGATATCTCCGTCGTCGTCGAGGTCCGCGAAGGCCGCCCCGCGGGCCGGCCTCTGCTCGAGCAGGGTCGGCGCCACCTCGGCGGTGACGTCGACGAACGAGCCGTCGCCGTTGTTTCGAAAGACGAAGTCGCGCTGGGCCCACGTCGTCGTGGGATCGGCGAGCGAGGCCTCGGACTCCGTGTGGCCGTTCACGTGGAGCAGGTCGAGCCAGCCGTCCCGATCGTAGTCGAGGAAGTGCGTGCCCCAGGAGAGCCAGGGAAGGCTCACGGGCCCCAGTCCCGAAGTCGCCGACTCGTCGAAGAAGTATCCCGTCCCCTCGTTGTGATAGAGGGTGTTCGTCTCGTTGATGTAGTTCGTCACGAACAGGTCGAGCCACCCGTCGTTGTCGTAGTCGCCGACGGCGATCCCCATTCCCGACTCCTCCACTCCATCCTCCGAGTGGCTCACCCCGATCATCATCCCGATCTCCTCGAAGGTGCCGTCGCCCCGGTTCCGGAAGAGGAAGTTGGCGTCGAGATCGTTCGCCACGTAGACGTCGACCCACCCGTCCCGATCGAAGTCGGTGGCCACCACCCCGAGACCTCGCCCGCGGTAGCCGTCCAGCCGGACCGCCGCCGTCACGTCCTCGAACCGGAGGGCGCCGAGGTTGCGGAAGAACGCGTCCTTCGCCCGGGGATAGGCCCGGGGAGAGCAGTAGAGCTCGTGCCCGGTCTTCATGAAGCAGTCGATCGTGTCGGGTACCGCCACGTGCACGTAGTTGACCAGGTACAGGTCGAGGAGACCGTCGCGATCGTTGTCGAAGAAGGCGGCGCCGCATCCCCACAGCGAATCGGCCACTCCGGCGCCGGAGGCGAGTTCGCGAAACGTCCCGTCGCCGAGGTTCTCGTAGAGCCGGTTCGCCCCGAAGTTCGTCACGTAGAGGTCGGCGTCGCCGTCGTTGTCGACGTCGGCCGCGACCGCGCCCATGCCGTATCCGTCGTCGCCGAGCCCCGCGGCGTCCGTGACGTCCTCGAAGCGCAGCCCGCCGAGGTTCCGGTAGAGGCGATTCGGTCCGTGGGACGTGACCAGATAGAGATCGAGACGGCCGTCCCCGTCGTAGTCGAGAACGCACGCCCCCGAGCCCATCACCTCGTAGTAGTTCTTCTCTCCGGTGGCACCGTTCGCGTGAACGAAGTCGACGCCCGAGGAGGCGGTGATGTCGTGGAAGGCGGGGGCCGCAAAGGACGGACCGGGGCTCCCGGCCCACGCGAGACCGAGACCCGCCGCCGCGACCGTCCGGAATGCCGCGAGTCGTCGGGGCCGAAGCGGCCGGCTCACGGTTCCACCCCGAAGCGCGCCGATCGCGCCCGCACCTGCCCGGCCTGCTTGCCCTGCCCCGTCTCCTCGAGAAGCGCGGCGTAGGACTCGGCCGCCGCCGGATCCCCGGGGCGGAGGAGGAACCCGCGAAAGCTCTCGCGGATCCGCCGCTGGGCCTCATCGTCCCGCGCGAGGGCTTGCCGCAGCCCCGCGGCCCCCTCCGCCGCAGCGAGCGCCTTCGGGTTGCCGGAGGCGAGATCCAGTGCCTTCTCGGCGGCCTCCGAGGCGAGCTCGAGGAACGTGGCGGTCGTCGCGACCTCCGCGAGCACGATCCAGGCCGGTCCGATGTCGGGATGATCGACGGCAAACGACTCGGCGACGCGGAGGGCCTCGTCCAGCCGTCCCCGCGAGGCCAGGTAGCGCGCCAGGAGGAGCGCGGGACCCGAAGCGTCGGTGTCGCCGTGGTAGGAGATCTCGTACGACTCCGATCGCTCGTCCTCTTCCTTCGCCGTCTCGTGCCGGAAGGTCGCGCCGTCCGCCGCCGCGTTGCGCCCCATCATGCGGAGCACCCGGGCCCGATTGAACCAGGCGGCCGCAAGGGACGGATCGAGATCGGTCGCCTGCCGGAAGTCCGCCTCGGCCTCCTCCAACTCGCGCTGTCGCATGCGGACCAGTCCGCGCCAGTAGTACGCCTCGGCGTGGTGAGGAAGCGCTTCGACGACGGTGTCGAGGAAGGTCTCCGCCTCGTCGTGGCGCCCCTGGAGAACGAGAGCCTTGCCCAGACCGTAGCGGGCGCGATCGCTCTCCGGCGCGAGGCGGAGCGCCTCGCGGAAGGCGGCCTCCGCCTCCGCGTGGTCCGCCGTTCCCACGACGCCTCCGCCGAAAAGAAGCTCACCGTGCACGATGTGGCACCTCGGGTCCTCCGGAGCGAGCCGAACCGCCTCCGCCGCGGCGGCGAGGGCCGCGAGATGTCGACGACGCCGCTGCTCCAGGAGGGCCAGGACGATGTGACCGCGGGCATCGGTCGCGTCGAGGGCGATCGCTCTTTCGGCCGCGACGAGTCCCGGGCCGGTGCGCATCGAGTGAAGAGCGATTCGGGAACGCAGGATCCACGCGGGCACCGAGGTCGAGTCCGCGTCCACGGCCTCTCCGGAGAGGCGCCAGGCGTCGGTCAGTCGACCTTCGCGAAGCGCCTCGTCCGCCCACGCCAGCGGCTCCGTCTCTGTCCGGGAGCAGGCCGAGCCCAGCGCGACGACCGCCGAGACCGCGAGAGCGGGGACCGGGTGACGAGCCGTGGCGGGAAGGCGACCGGCACGTCGGCGCGGTCGTTCCCTCGAATCGTCACTCCACATATCCCAGGCTCTTCAGTTGGTCGATGAGCCGCTCGTCCTTGACCGGACGATAGTCCGAGCGGTAACGGGCGTTCTCGATCCAGCGGTCGAGCTCGGTGCGGAGCGAGTCGGCCAGTGCCGATCCGTCGACCGACATCCCCCGCAGCTCTCCCGGGTCGGTCGCACGATTGTACCAGGCGCGCCGCTGTCGGAACGGGGTCTCGACGTAGGCGGCGCGAGGGGTGCGCACCACGCGCTGCAGAGGGGTGCAGGGATAGACGTCGGTCTCCATCATCTCCCACGGTTGGGTGGCGACCCCGAAGACCGGGAGCCCCTCCCCACCGTCCGCCCAGTCAAGGAGGTCGCCCGCTTCCTCGGGGAGCTCGACCCTATCGACGCCGAGGAGATCGAGAACGGTTCGAGGCACGTCGATGGTCCGCACCAGGGCCGCACTGACCCCGGGGCTCAGACCGGGGGCACGGACGGCCAGGGGAACCCGAACGTCGCCGGGAAAGACGTGGGGGCCGTGCTTGAAGGA
The DNA here is from genome assembly GCA_025774805.1 of bacterium. Lineage (GTDB taxonomy): Bacteria > ARS69 > ARS69 > ARS69 > ARS69 > JALGZR01. The sequence goes on along the minus strand of JALGZR010000020.1, from coordinate 4,928 downwards.
CAGGTCGTGCTCCCCGAGGCTCTCCCCATGGTCGCTGGTGAGCACGACGACGGCCTCGTCCGTGTTCGCGATCTCGAGGAACTGCCCGAGCACACGATCGAGTCCGGTGATCTCCGCGTGGTAGAGCGCGACGACGTGATCCCGGTCGGCGCGGGGCGGCGGCTCCCGTCGCTTCCAGAGCTTCATCAGGTAGTCCATGGAGCCGTCGGCCGGACCGTCGTACTCGGGGTCGTAGAGTCGCGCGAGCCGGGGGTCGGGCTCGTAGGGAAAGTGCGGCTCCCAGAGATGGGTCCAGAGAAACCGTGGTCCGTCGGTCTTTCCCCACCAGGTCAGGCTGCGGTGAAGGGTCCGAGCCGCGGGACGCCACGGGGCGTCGTTCCGCGCGTATGCGACCGGCTTGAAGTTGTAGGTCTCGAAGCCCTGACCCAGATTGAAGTCCTTGGCGAGCGCGGCACTGGACAGGAAGGCCGCCGTCTCGAATCCGCGCTCGGACAGGATCTCGGCCAGCGTGACGAGATCGTCGGGGACCGGCCAGAGATTGCCGGGCACGCCGTGGCGGGTCGGCCAGGCCCCGGTCAGCAGGGAGACGTGCGAGGCGAGCGTCGTGGGAACCGGGGAGTAGGCCTCGGAGAACTGCACGCTTCCCCTGAAGAACCGATCGATGGCAGGCGTTCGAACCACCGGATTGCCGCCGGCTCCGAACGCGTCGGCGCGCCACGTGTCGACCGTGATCAGGAGGAGGGCGCGCGCGGCGGGTGTCGTGCGCTCGGACCTCCCGCACGCGGCCAGCGCGAGCGCGACCAGTCCCACGGCGAGCCGCGCCGTGCCCCGTCCCCCTCGGCGCGTGTCGGGGTTCGTCATACGACCCTGCCGCACGAAAGGAGAAACGGGTATCTCGGGAATCGGGATCCGTGTAGGCTGAGAGGCACCGAGCCCGGCCTTCCGCGAGCGGAGCCCCCGTGAGAAACGAGTCGACGATCCGAAGCGTTCAGATCTTTCTGCTCGCGCTGGGAGTTCTGGTGCTCGAGGTCTCCCTGACCCGCGTCTTCTCGTTCATCATGTTCCACCACATGACCTACCTGGTCATCAGCGTGGCGCTCCTGGGGTTCGGCGCGGCCAGCAGTGCGCTGACGATTCGCGGGGACGCGGAGACCCGCGGCGGGACGGAGGACTTCGTCGCGCGAAACGCGTGGCGCTTCGGGCTCGGAACGGTCGCGGCCATCGTGGTCATCCCCCGGATCCGATTCTATCCGGAAGACATGATCCTGCGCGGGGATTACAGCCACTTCTTCTCCCTCTTGATCGTGCTGGTGCTCGCCGGGATCCCATTTTACTTCGCCGGACTCTGTGTCGGCCACATCCTCAGCCGGGCGGGAGAGCGCATCAATCGCGTCTACTTCTCGGATCTGATCGGGGCCGCCCTGGGGAGCCTGACGTCCCTCCTGGTCATCTCGCACCTCGGCGGCACCGCGGCCTGCTTCGCGGTCGCGGCGCTGACCATGCTGGTCGCGATCGTCTCCGGTGCGCGCCATCGCGTCCGCTATGCGGTGGCCTGTCTCGTCCTCGCCGCCCTGACCCCCTTCGTCGCCCGCACGAACGTGCTCCCGCTCTACGCCCCGCCCGACAAGCCCCTCTTCCGAAACGAGGACACGATCGAGCACACCGAGTGGCATCCCATCACGCGCATCGACGTCACGCGTGTACTGCACCGGCACCACTCGTACGGAGGGGCGCTCTCGTGGGACTACAGCGGGCCGGCCCCCCCGCAGCGCGTCATCTACCAGGACGGGGGAGCGCTCACGGGGATCATCCAGCCGAACGGGCAGCCGGAGGCGACCCCGGTTCTCGGACACTACATGCAGGGATCCGCGTTCGTCATCCGTCCGCACGCGCAGGCTCTGGTCATCGGATGCGGCGGCGGGGTCGACGTCATGATCGCCCTGCATCACCGGGCGCGTCACGTCGTCGGGGTGGACATCAATCCGAAGACGATCGATCTCGTCCGGACGAAATACGCCGACTTCGCCCGGGGCACGTTTCAGCGGGAGGATGTCGAGCTCGTCGTGTCGGAGGGACGGCACTTCCTGACGAAGGACGATCGCCGGTTCGACGTGATCCAGTTGAGCGGCGTGGACACGTTCACCGCGCTGGCCGCGGGCGCGTACGCGCTGACCGAGTACTACATCTACACCCGGGAGGCGATGGACCAGTACCTCGCCCACCTCGAGCCCGACGGGATCGTCGGGTTCTCGCGTCCTCTCCTCAAGCAGCCGAGAGAGACGGCCAAGCTGATCATCACCGCGGTCGAGGCCCTCGAGGCGATCGGGACACGGCGCCCCGCCGACCACTTCGTGATCCTCTCCGCCCGGGGCAAGGGAACCTACTTCGCCATGCCCTGGGGTCAGGTGATGATCAAGCGCTCCCCGTTCACGCGCCAGGAGGTGGAGCGGCTGACGCGGTGGGCGACGGCCCACGACTTCCACGTCGCGTACGAGCCGTTCGGAAACCGGGTCGACAGTCAGCTCGCTCCCTTCGTTCGAAGCGGGCCGGAGGAACGGGGGCGGATCATGGAGGACTACGTCTTCGACCTGACACCGGCGACGGACGACCGCCCCTTCTTCTTCCAGTACTACCGCTGGGACGACTTCTGGAAGCTGAAGTGGCTCCGGGGGGAAGGGCCGGTCATCACGATGGGGGCGATCGTTCTCCTCGCGAGCTTCGTCCAGGTTCTGATCCTGAGCGCGCTGTTCGTCCTCTATCCTCTCTACCGGAAGGTCCCCGCCGCCCGCAAGGGGGGCCGCACCGGGATCTTCGTCTACTTCGCCGCGCTCGGCCTCGGGTTCATCGTGATCGAGGTGGCCCTGCTTCAGAAGTTCACGGTGTTTCTGGGCGGTCCGGCGTACTCGATGGCGATCACCCTGTTCGCGATCCTCCTCTCCTCCGGATTCGGGGCCCTCGCCTCCAAGTCCTTCTCCGCGAGCCCGCTGAGAACCGTCTCCGTCGTGATCCCTCTCCTGGCCGTCGCCGTGCTCGTCGAGTCCGTCGCCCTCGACGGCTGGATCGAGAGACTGATGGATCTTCCGCGGTCGGGGCGCTGCGCGGCCGCGGCGGGCTTTGTCTTTCCTTTGGGATTCTTGATGGGGATGCCGTTTCCTTCGGGGCTGCGATTGGTCCACCGCGTGCGACCCGAGCTCAGCCCGTGGTCCTGGGGGATCAACGCCTGCGCGACGGTGATGGGCTCGGTGGTCACGATGATGTTGAGCACGACCCTCGGATTCAACCGGGCCATGCAGATCGGGGCGGTCGTCTACCTGGTCGGATGGCTGATCTTCCTGTTCAGCCGGGGACGGCGGAGCGGAGAGGCACCCTCCTCGGCGTGAGCTTCCACGTCAGGTGTGAAGCTTCACCACGGAACCACTCGATCGGCAAGAGTGTCTCGGCACGGCGGCGTAGCCCCCAGACTCACCCCTGTCTTCCAGTTGGATCCCTATCCCCGCAAGGGGGCACCCGGCCCGCGGTCGGGGTCGACCGATGACCGGCGCCCGGCTCGCCGTGGGGCGGCGGGCCGCGGTCGCGGCGGCCGGGCGAGAATTGCGGGCTAAGGTGACGCGGTCTTCGGATCGATCCATCGCTGAAGCCAAGGAGGCCGACCATGAACCACCCGATCTCTCCTTTCCGGTTCCGCAGCCTCGCGTTTCTGGGGATCGCCCTGCTTTTCGCGTGTGGCTGCTCCGACGAAAACTCCACGAATCCCGAGGCCGATTCCGCCCCGGCGCTTCCGGCGGCCGAGACGCTGACTTTCGACTTCGATTTCTTCCAGGAGCCGCCGCCGCTCGCCCGCGTCTCGCAGCAAAACTTCGTCAGTGCATATCTCCGAGTCGTGGTCGTCAAAGCGATGGCGCAGCTGGCTCTGACCCCGCCCGTCGCCGCGTTCGCGCTCGCGCTACACATCGTTCCGAGTCCCCGGCCCAACGGCTCCTATCTCTGGGTCTACACGTGGGTGAACGGAGGCGAGGAGGCCCAGATCCGCCTCCGCGGCAAGCCCCTCGGAACGGAGCGGGTGGACTGGCAGATGCGCGTATCGAGCACGGTCGAGGGATGGGACCGGGAGCTCTGGTTCAGGGGCGAGACGTGGAACGAGGGAGACGGCGGATCCTGGGTGTTTCGTGACCTCGCGATCGAGGAGCGGCCGGACGTCGCCCAGCTCGAGTGGGGCTCCGACGCCGAGGGAGGCTATCTCCGGTTCACGGATCTCTACAACAATGTCGGCGACACGCTCGAGTACCGGGAAGACGGATCCCTCCACTCCCTCACGTTCACGGACGCCAGCGACGCGGATCTGGGCTGGTTCGTCCGGTGGGATGACGTGGAGGGGACCGGCAGTCTGCAGGCCCCGGACTACAACGAGGGCGAGGAGGCCTGCTGGGACGCGCAGAAGATCGACACGGACTGCCCGCCTCCCGCGATCTAGCCTGCATCTCTCACCAGGCTCCGCCGCGGCAGCAACTCGTCGGGCCTGACACGTCGGCGCGCTCCGATCGGAAGCGCCACCGGCCGCCCGGGAGAGATCCCGGGCGGACTCCTCCTCGGAGGCCGGCCCGGATCGGGCGCCGACCCTTGCTCCGGTCCCGTCACGGCGCCGGTCCCCGGGATCTCCCGGGTTTCCCCATCGCCCTCCGCCTGCTATCGTCTCGGACTCGCGGCCCCGACCGTCAGAACGGCCGCGGCCGCCGAGACCACCCGAACGCCCCGCGGAGCCTCGCCGAGGAGAGCCATGCCGTTCCGCAAGATCGAGCCGAAGACCGACTTTCCCGCCCTCGAGCGGGAGATCCTCCGGTTCTGGGACGAGTCGAGGGCGTTCGAGGAGCTTCGCGCGATCAACGCCGGCAAGCCTCGCTGGTCGTTCCTGGACGGACCGATCACCGCCA
>JALGZR010000121.1 GCA_025774805.1 bacterium | reverse complement strand
CGCGATCGATTGGTGGACCCCCCAGAGGATGTCTTCGATCTTCTTGCCCTTGCCCAACCAGGAGAGGACCTCCGACTCGGCGAAGACGGTGCAGGTCGTGCTGATGCGGACCGGCTTCTCCGACCGGAGGGCCGTCGGGCCGAGGTCCCCGAGCGGGATACCGAGGGCGGTGGCCGCGGCTCCCAAGAACCGCCCGGTACCGGCGGCGCACTTGTCGTTCATGCAGAAGTCCACGATCTCCCCGGTGGGGCTCACCTGAATGGCTTTCGTGTCCTGCCCGCCCATGTCCACGACGGTGCGGGTGCCGGGAAAGAGGTGCACCGCCCCGCGGCCGTGGCAGCTGATCTCGGTGACCTGTGCGTTTCCGAACGTCACGCGGTAGCGTCCGTATCCCGTACCGATGACGTACTCGACCTCCTCCTCCCCGATGTCGCCGCTCTCCAGCGCCTCCTGGTAGGCGGCCTCGGCGGCCATGATCACGTTGGAGCCGGTGTCGATCAGCGCCCGGCCGTGGATCTTCCGGTCCTCGCCGATGATGACCGCTTTCGTCTGCGTGGATCCGACGTCCACGCCGGCTGCGTAGGCCATCTGCTCCTACCTCCCCTCTCCGGCAATGCTCGCCTGCCTGCGACGCGACGCCAGGCCCTCGAAGAACGCGTCGATCCGGTTCTTCATCTGCGCCTCGGAGACCACCCGTCGATCCATCATGTCCGACTCGAGGAAGAGGCTCGAGACGTCACGCTCCCGGGAGAGGTGCTTGCGACCGTCGGCGAGTCCGGTGGAAACGGTGCGACAGCTCTTGATCGGGTGGTAGACGATTCCGTCGATCCGGAAATCGTCGATCATGGATCCCACCACCCGATTCTGATGAAACATGCTGTCCATCGCGTCGCGTACGCTGACGAGAACTCCCTCCGCGAGGCTCTCGATCGGACGATCCAGGTCGTACTCGAAACCGGTGTTCGCGCCACCCGAGGCGAACCAGAGATAGGTCGAGTGCACGAAGGTCCCGCCCCACTCCGTGAACATCTCGTTGAATCGTCGGAAAATGGGGTAGCAGGGGACGCCGACGAACACGAGGCGGTAAAGCTCTTGAGTCAGGGTGCCGATCCCGTGCTCCGCCTTGTACTCCATCTCCTCGACGAGGTCCCGGAAGTATCGAGAGCCCTCCGGGGCGCCCCGGAAACCGTTGGCGACCCCGAGGTAGATCGTCCCATCGGTGAGAGCGTTGAAAAGGGACGGCCGTGAGCGATTCAGTTCCAGGATTCTCTTCCAGGCGACGCTGATCTCGTTCGCCCACCCCAGGACCTCTCGCAGGCGGTCGATGTCGAACTCTTTCCCGGTCACCTCTTCGCAGAGTCCGATGAGCTCCCGGAGCTGGACCTCGACGTACTTTCGGTCGTTCTCGAAGTCGGGGTCCCCGTTCCACGTCTGCCGCCCCCCTTCGCGCGTTCCCGGCACATCGAGGGTGAAAACGGGAATGTCGTGAGTGCGCTCCCAGAACTCGGCCCACTTGATGTACGTGTTGCAGGCATTGGTCAGCACGGCCAGGCTCGGCTTGGGAATCCGTCCCATGGGGTGCTCACCGCCGCGAAGCTGTGTGGCCACGTCGGCCTTCACGTATCCGCAGATGTCGGGCGAGTAGCCGTAGTCCTCCGCCACGTCCAGGTACTCGTGGGCGACCCGGCGCACCGCGGTCTGAAGCGAGTTGATCTCGGGAAACACGACGGGCAGATCGAAGACCTTGAGGATCTCGTTGATGCTCCCCATGACGAAGACGTAGGCGGATTGCCCCCCCTCGTCGGCGCATCGGGAGAGGGCGTCGAACCATTCCCGGAAAAGACGGGCCCCGTCGTTGTTCCCGCGACCGACGATTCCGTCCGTGCTCGTGTTCGCGTGCATGGCCCGTATCTCCGACGAAGAGCCTTCGCCCTCAGGCGAAGAGCAGGTTCTCAAGGAAGGTCTCCACCTGAAGCTCGAGGTGCTCGAAGGACGTCATGTTCTCCTCGAACTCGGTCACGAAGAAGGGGATGCCGCGTTCGTCAAGGGCATGGGTGTAGGCGACCTGCTCTTCGAGACCCGGCTCGCACATCTTCGCGGCGGCGATGATCGCGGCGTCGGCCCGGGAGGAATCGATCCGCTGAAGGAGCATTCGCTCCTTCGGCTTGCGCAGGTCGTGCTGAACCGGACTGTACGACGACCGCTCGAGGTACGACTCCGCGAGGGAGGCGAGCGGATCACCGTCGAGAGGAACGTCTTCCGTGATCCAGCGCAGTCCGATGAGGAGGTCGTCGTCCACCACGTAACAGGTGCGGCCGAGCATGCGGATCAGATCGAGGGGTGGCTGCTCGCAGAATCCGCCCTCGAAGACGACACGGACCCGGTCCTGGGAGCGTGCGGTGCGCGATCTCAACTGCGGAAGTACGGTGCTCAGGAGCTCGTTGTGCTCCTCGCGCGGAACCATGCCCGCCACGGCGGTCAGGCAGTAGGCGTCCTCGGCGGCGACGAGCCAGGGGGTGTCTCGCTTGATTCGGTAGAGCTCACGGAGGAGGCGCCGGTTCTCGTTGAAGACCTCGATGGATCGACGAAGGTCGTCATCGGATACGGACCGGCCGGCAACCTCTTCCGCGACGCGTCTCAGGCGGTCGTACTCGCCTCGAAGATACGTCGCGCTGTGAGACGAGTTTGCGTTTTGAGGGAGGTAGAGGATTTGGCAGGGATGAGAGAAGTTCCTTCCCCAGATGGCGGCGAGATTGCGCGCAGCGTCGCAGATCGGGTGAGAGACGAACATGTCGAGGCGGATCCGACCGCTCAATGCGAGCTCGAGGGAGGTCTTCAGGATCGAACAGAGATAGGAGCCGAAATGGGAATCGGCGTTCGTCGCCTCGAGCGACGCGCCGCGGATCTTGACCGGAAGCATTCCTGCCGCGTGGGCGATCTCTTCGGGGAAGTAGACCTGGAAGTGACCCAACACCTTGCCGCCGTTCTCGCGCCACCGTTTCACGGTCACGAACTCGGAGTCCTCGACGAGGTCGCGGCAGGCGATGAGCACCTCGTCGAGCGGTCGGTCGCGCCACTCCTCGAACACCGGAGTCTTCACGGGATCGCTCCGGGTCGGGGCGCTGCGGCGCCCCCGAAGAAGAGGTTCATGACGTGGTCCAGCCGGGAGTCCATATCGGGAAAGACCTGGGCGGCGTGTCCGCTCAGGAAGACTTCCACGAGAGCGATGAAGGACCAGGCGAGAAGGCGGGGATCGGTGGCCACGAGCTCCCCGTCCCGGATGCCGTCCCGGAGGATCCTCTCCACCGGGTCGGGGAGGGAGATCCGATAGGCCCGGATCAGGTCGGCACGAACCGGGTCCCGAAATACGTTCACGTCCCGTCGGATCAGTCGAATGAGCTCCCGCTTCGGGGCCGGCAGCTCGAAGAACGCTCTCGTGAGACGGCGTAGCCGATCCAGGGCGCTGCCGGAAGAGTCGACGGCACTGCGGAAGACCTCCCGCTTCTCGTCGAGATCGCGGTGGAGGAGGGCCAGGTACAGCTCTTCCTTGCTCGCGAAGTGGTGGTAGAGCGCGCCCTTGGTGACGGCCGCCGCCTGGGCGATCCGGTCCATCGTCACGTCGGCGTAGTTCTTCTCCAGGAAGAGCTCCTGAGCCGCCGCCAGGATCTTGGCCACCGTGTTTCGTGACTTCGTGAGGATCATGCGGCCTCCGGGGGGCCGAGGAAGGAACATACCGACCGGTCGGTATGTTCATCTTAGGCATTCGAGACGTCGGGGTCAAGGGCCACGTCTCGAAACATCCAATATAGGGTGAAATCCCCTCCGTCGATGCGGGGGGAGGGGCTCGTGAAGGGGAGATCTCCGAGCCGAGGGCAGGGGACCCTGGCCGGAGAGCGGTGGTACGATCGGCGGCCTCACCGGGAGATCGGCGGGCCGGCAGAAAGATGGGAGGACGTCCGTCGATCGCCCTCGGGTTTGGGGGAAGCCCGGGAAGGGGTACGGGCCTTGAGAAAGCTGGGCCTCGCTCTCGTTCTGGCGGCCGTCGCCGCGTTCATCCTCCACGCCTACGAGCTGCGCCATACGATGGACGACGCGTACATCTCTCTGGTGTACGCGCGCAACCTGGTGGAGGGTCAGGGACTCGTCTTCGTCCCGGGAGAGCGGGTCGAGGGGTATTCGAACTTCACCTGGACGCTTCTCCTCGCGCTCCTCATGAAGCTGGGACTCCCGCCCATCGCCGTGTCCCGCTGGCTCGGGGTCGGGTTCGCGGCCGCCGCGATCGGGATCACGGCGCGGTGGGCGCGCGCGTTGTCCGGAGAACGGAGGACGGCGCCCGGCGGCCGAGGACCGGCGGGCCGGGAAGCGGCGCGCTGGGGACCGGCGGCGGTCGGGACCGCCGCCCTGATGGCCTCGAGCTCCGCGCTCGCCTACTGGAGCCCGAGCGGCCTCGAGACCGGGCTCTTCGTCTTTCTGGTCGCGGCGGCGTTCGAGCGGGGGTTGGCTCCCGATGTCGGTCCGGGCGGCCGGCTTCTCGCCCCCGTTCTCTTCTCGATCGCGACGATGACACGTCCGGACGCGCCGCTCCTGTTCGCGCTCTGGTATGCCTGGCGCATGGTCGATACGGTCACCGGTTCCGGTCCCGCCCGGGATGGCCGGGGTGTCAAGGGTCTCGTCGTGGATGCGGCGCTCTTCCTCGGTCCGCTCGTCCCGTACGCCCTCTGGAAGCTCAGCTACTACGGCGACCTGCTCCCGAACACCTACCACGCGAAGGCCGGTGTCTCGGCCGTCTACTTCGCGCGGGGGATCGACTACGCCGTCGCGTACTTCGATCGATTCGGCGCGTGGGGCCTCGCCCCCGCACTCGCCCTCGGCTCGCTTCTGTCGCGCCGCCGCCGCCGATTCTGTGCGTCGCTGCTGGTTCTCGGGGTGGTGTATGCGGGCTACGTCGTCGCGATCGGAGGGGACGTGTTGCCGGTTCACCGTTTCTGGGTTCCTTTGCTTCCGATGACTTCGATCCTGATTGCCGCGGGCGCGCAGGAGGTGGTCGCGAGATTGCCGGGGATGGGCGCCGGCAACGAAGACCGGAACCGAAGTCATGGATCGACCGCCGCCGTGGCCGCCGGGATCGCCCTCCCGGTCGCGGTCGCCCTGGTCGGGTACCTCGCTCACCGGGATCAGGTCCGGGAGAAGCGTGACGTCGCGCAGCGCTACGTCGAGTTGATGGAGGACTTCGGCGTCTGGCTCGACGAGCGGCTGCCTCCGGGCGAGGGAATCTCCACGACGACCATCGGGGCGGTCGCCTACACCTCCCGGCGGCCGGTGCTCGACATGCTCGGGCTCACCGACGCGGAGATCGCCCGGCACCCGGAGTTCGTCGCCGGGCTCACCGATACTTGGAAGGAGAAGAAGTACAACGCGGCGAGCGTCCTGCGGAGGAGACCGGGGGCCATCTTCTTCTCGACGGGGGTTCGCCCGAGCTCGAATGCCGAAAAGGCCCTGTTTCTCTACGAGGACTTCCATCGGAGCTACTTCCCGATCTCCTTTCGCACCGACCCGACGACCTTCGGGACCGAGACCGTCTACCTCCGCCGAATCGATGCGCCCGATCCGCCCGCCGATCTCGGCCCGGCGGAGGACCATCGGTTTCTCGACGAGTTCGTGGAGGGACTCTTCCGTCAGGGCCGGTCCGCGCCGGAGCGGGAGGAGGCGGCCCGGCGCTTCGAGCGGGCCGCCTCCCTCGCGCCCGAGTCCTTCACGGGCGCCGCGGCCTGGGAGGCGGCGTTGAAGTACGAGCTCGGGCGACCCGATGCGGTCGCCCGCCTGGAGACGGTGGTCGCGCGGGATTCGCTCGCGCTGCGCGCCGTCGGTCCGCTCGCCTACCATCGACTGAGTTCCGGAGACGTCGACGGCGCGGAGGAGCTGTTCCTCCACTACGCGCGGGTCAATTCGGACGACCCGGTTCCCTGGGAGGGGCTCGCCCGGGTCGCGTGGGCGCGCGGCGATCGCGAGGGAGCGATCACGCTGAGTGAGAAGAGCCTGGCGCTCTGGTCCACGAATGCCGGGGCGCTGGTCTTCCTCGGGAACCTGCGGCTTCTCGGGGGGGAACTCGACCGAGCGGACGCGGCCTACCGGCGGGCTCTGGCGATCGAGCCGAGTCTCGAGGCGGCGCGCCGGGGCCGGCAGCTGGTGGATCGAGAGAGGGGTCGATGACGGGGTTCCCCGGCCCCGGCATGCAGTATCATGGAGGGTCAGCTTCGCCCGTCGGAGACGGTGATCCTCGCGTTCGCCGACGGCACCACCGCCTCGTGACTCCAGGGAGCGCCCCCATGTCGAACCGCCGCGTCGTCCGGCCTCTCGCACCTCTCTTCTTTATTGCCGGGCTCCTTCTCGCCCCGGTCATCGCGACCTCCGCCGACGTCTCCGCCGCTCCCGAAGCCCTCTGGGTGGCCGTCCCGGAAGACCCGGGGGCGATCGAGGCCGCGCGCGCCGGGGGAGTGCGCGTGCGGGACGCGTTCCCCGACGCCCTCGTTCTGGATTCGGCCGAGGCGGTCGCGAAGCTCCGCGAATCGGCGTTCCGGATCTCGGGTCCCTTCGCCGTCGGTCCCGGGGAAGGTGTGGTTCTCGTCCGCGCCCGCCGGGCGGAGCTGGTCGACGCCACGCCGGGGCCGGCCGATCTCGCGCTCGAAGCGTCCGTGCGCCTGCTCTGGATGGAGGGCCGGAACGCACTGCTCGCCGTCGGGGGAGGGGAGCTGCCGGCCGGGCTCGCGAGCGCGTGGGGGCCGAAGGCGCTGAGCCCCATCCCGCTCCCCGCACCCGTCCCCCCGCCGCCGTCGCGGGAGACGGCCACCGTGTTCGCGCCGGTCATCGACGGAATGGTCGCCCAGGTCGACGAGGCCGCCACGTTCCGCCGGGTCGAAGAGCTCAGCGGCGCCGAGCCCGCGTGGATAGGAGGCAATCCCTATGTCTTCACGACACGGTACACGACGACTTCCATGTGTGATGCCGCCGAGCAGTACGTTTACCAGAAGTTCCAGGCCATGGGATACACCGATGTCGCCTTCGACCCGTTCCTCGTGTTCGGAACTCCGGCGCGCAACGTGATCGCGACCTTGCCCGGTACCGTATCCCCGGAGTCAGAGATCATCGTCTGCGGACACCTGGACTCGACTTCCCCGGAGCCCACCACGGATGCCCCGGGAGCCAACGACAACGCCTCGGGAACGGCCGTCGTGCTGGCGGCCGCCGAGATCCTCGAGCATTACGCGTTCGAGAAGACGATTCGCTTCATCGCGTTCACGGGGGAAGAGCAGGGCCTCTACGGTTCCTACCATTACGTTCAGGAGGCGATGGGCAACGGAGACCAGATCGACGGAGTGCTCAACTGCGACATGGTGGCCTATTGGAGCTCGAGCTACGAGGTCCAGCTCGAGAGCGAGATCTTCGCATCGTCCCTCGTCTCGGTCGTGGACGACGCGTGCACGGCGTATACCGGTCTCGGGACGCAAAACGTCTGGGGGGCTTGGGGCTCCGACCACGCGCCGTTCCTCGATGCCGGCTATCCGGCCCTGCTCGTGATCGAAGACGAGTGGAGCTCGTATCCCTGCTACCACTCCACGTGCGACACCGCGGGGATGCAGGACACCGACATGCTCGCCGACGTGACGCGCGCCGTCGTGGCCGCGGCCGCTCACCTGGCCGTCCCGAGCCCGGCCACGTCGGTGGCCGGGTCCTCCGGCCCGACCGCCCTCGACCTCGTGATCGGTCCGAATCCGACGGTCGGGAGCGCCGCGATCCGGTACGCAATCCCCGTCGAATCCTCCGTCCACCTCACCGTTCACGACGTCGGCGGGCGACTCCTGCGCACGATCGTGAATGGGCTGCACCCGGCGGGGGCCCATGCGACGCGCTGGGACGGCCGGACGCGGGACGGCACGGCGGTCGGTGCCGGCGTCTACTTCCTGCGCCTCGAGACGGGCGATCGGGTTCTCACGGAGCGCCTCGTCCGGATTCGGTGACGGGAGCCGTCTCAGCGGATGGGCGGCGGACGCGAGCGCCCGCCGCCCTGCGCTCAGAGATTCGGCGGTCTCCGACCGGCGGGGTACTTCACTTCGTACCGGAACGTGGTCGTCTGACGATCGCCGGGCGGGACCACCTGGGTCCACTCCAGGAAACCGTCGTCATCGGGCTTCGACACGAGCTCCGGTTCCGCCTTCCGGAGACGGACCGAGACGTCCTTGTCGGGCGAGATCGGGATCTGGTCCCGAAGCGTGACTTTGACCGGCACGTCTCGGTGATTCGCGACCTCGAGCGCGTAGGCGATCTCCGACTCGTGACGGGATCCGGACTCGTCGTCCTGCCGGCGGGCCACCTTGCGCTCCACGGTGACGGCCCGGTCGACGCCGAGTGAGAGGTCGAACTCCTGACCCGGGGCGACGTTCTCGATCTCTCCGCGGCCCAGGAAGTTGCCTCCGAGGAGAATGCGGGAAGGACCGGCCAGCATCGGGTAGTCCGACGAGTTGCGGACGGAGGCGATCAGGAACACGTGCGGGGCCAGCTTGGGCACGGACTCGTGTCGGATCTCCCCGTCGACGTCGACCGACGTGATCCGGAGCCGGCGGCTCCGGCGGTCCGATGGGAGGTTCTGCCGCGCGGCGATCTCGAACGACGTCGCGAAGACGCCCGAGGCCCTCAAGACCGACGGCGGGACGGCAATGGCTTCCTCCGTGGTGTTGATGTGGCGGAGCCTTCCTTGCGACTGCGTGCCGATCGTGCGGATGGAGGACGCGACCGGCATTCCATCGACGACCGTCCGGATCTCCGAGCTCCGCCCGCCACGGACGTAAGGCCGTTCCCCCTTGGGGGTGGTTCCCGCCGGCCGGGCGATCGGGGGTCGAGGAACTTCCAGCCACCACGGAGACAGCGAGGGAAGGCGCGCCCCGAGGGCGGGCTGGGCGCTGGAAAGCGACACCGCCACGCCATCCCAATCCTCTCCCGTGTGCTGGGAGACGTTCGCCGTGTACACGATCTCGATCGACTTCAAGTCTTCCGATACGACCACGTCGTACTCCGCGGTCCAACCCGCCCCCCGCGTGGTGTACTCGACGATCAGATCGCATCGGGTCGCCGCCGCCGCATCCAGCTCCACGTCGACGTTCCATTTCGAATCGCGACTCGCGCCGTGCGAGTCGATTTCGCGGCGGAGCGCCCGAGCCCGCGTCTTCAGTCGGCCCAGCTCCTCGGTCGCCTCGAAGGCCTGGCGCCGGTTGTTGCCGACCTCCTCGGTGAGGAAGGCCAGCGTTCCGCTCAGGACCTCCGGCCCGGCGGAGCTCAGGTCGAATAGGGGACCGCTCTCCTCGGACCGGGAGAGCCGGATCGACTCCAGGAACTCCTGGCCCGCGTCGAGCCCCGCCTTCCGGGCCTCCCATTCGCGGATGCCCCCTTCCAGCTCCTCCAGCTCGAGCCGGAGGCCCTCCGGAGGCGCGGACGGCTCCCACGCTCTCTTCACGTCGACGTTGACGATCGAGATCTTCTCTTCTCCGGTGCCGGAAGCGCGAACGGAGGAAGGGTCCATCGAGGTCGGTAACCCGGCGATTCGAATCACGCTCACGCCGGATCGAAGGCTCAGGTCCTCGGCGAGACGCCGCACGTCGGCGCGGTCGCCGTACACGGTGACTGCCGTGATTCTCGATTCGGCGGAGATCGGGGGCGTCTCGTCGGCGCGAGCGACGGAAAGAGCGCAGCAACACGCGGCAAACAGGGTCAGTGCGCGCATTTTCGATCCCTCCCTCGTAGTCGTGACGGGGAGCGATGGTGCCACTATGGCACGGGAATGGGAGATCGCCGACGGGCGGCCCCTGCAAGGAATACGACGGGAGCCGGGGGTTTATTCCCCGCGAGGTACCGATCGATGCGAGGGGAATCCGGGTACGCCTCCACTCTCGTCCTTGGACGTAACGCGCCGGGATCGCGGGAATCGGCACCGGGCTCGCCTGCGTTGAGCCCGGGGGACAGAGGGTTCCGGAAGCAGTACAATCCCGCCGAGCGGGACGAAGCAGGACGAGACCGCGACACCGCGAGACCGGAGGTGAGTCCATGAGAAAGCCCGCACCGTCCGCCGAGTTGATTCCGGAGTTTCTCCGGGATCTCCCCGAGATCGACCTCCCGTTCCCGGGGGCGCGGGGTTGGCTCCTGCAGGGAGAAGAGCATCAGGTTGTCCTTCTCGAGTGCAACGATCCCGTCGAGGTTCCCGAGCATGCCCACGCCGAGCAGTGGGAGATGCCCCTCTCCGGGAACGTGGTCCTCCACCGGGAGGGGAGATCCGAGGAACACGGACCGGGTCAGAGCTTCCTCATTCCGGCGGGAGTTCCGCATGCGGCCACCGTGCGGGCCGGGTACCGTGCGCTGATCGTGTTCAACGAGCGGGACCGCTATCGGGCGAAAGAGGGGACGTAGGCCCCCGCTCCCGCCGCCGACGGGCGCGTTTCTTCCCCCTGCTCAGAAGGCGATGGGCGCGGTATGGTTCCGGGGAAGGGAGGAACGACGATGCCGGTCATGCTGGACGGCTCGGGCCTGACGATCGAGGGATCGAGCTCCGACCCGAGGCGCGCGAGCGGATCCGGAGCTGTCGAGGGCTGCTCGAGCGGAAGATCTCCGCCCGGGAGATCATGTACGGAGTCAACACGGGGATCGGGGAGTTTTCCGAGATCGTCCTCGATGACGATCAGCTCCGGCAGTTTCAGCGCTTTCTGATCTACAACCACTCCGCCGGCATCGGAGACCCGGCTCCGATCGAGCACGTCCGAGGCGCAATGCTCGGACGGATCAACGTCCACGCCCACGGCCATTCCGGCTGCCGTCCCGAGATCACGGACACCCTTGTCGAGATGCTCAACCGGGGCGTGACCCCCTTCGTCTGCCGGAAGGGGTCGGTGGGGGCCTGCGGTGATCTGGCCCCGATGTCCCAGATCGCCCTGTTGATGCTCGGAGAGGGAGAGGCCTACTTCGAGGGTGAGCTCCTCCCGGGGAAGGAGGCCCTGGATCGGGCCGGCATCCCGATCCCCGGACTCGAGGCCCGGGACGGCCTCTCGGTGATCAACGGGTCCAACGTGCTGACCGCCATGAGCGCCCTTCTCCTGTACGATGCGGACCGCTGGCTCCGGCAGGCGGAGATCGCGTGCGCCATGTCCCTCGAGGCCCTCCTCGCGAACCTGAAGCCCTATCAGCCGCGCCTCCACGAGGTGCGTGGCTTTCCCGGCGCGGTGCGCAGCGCGCGCGCGATCATGAAGTGCATCGACGAGAGCGACCTGCTCACGGGAAAGATGAAGACGCGGGTCCAGGACGCCTACTCGATGCGGTCGAGCCCGCAGGTGATCGGCGCCGCGCACGATGCCGTGGCCTGGGCGAGGAAGCAGGTGGAGATCGAGCTGAACGGGGTGGGGGACAACCCGGTCTTTTTCCCCGACGAAGATCTCACGCTCACCGGCGCCAACTTCCAGGGCACGCCGGTCTCCCTGCCGATGGAGTTGGTCGGCGCGTCGTTGACCATGATCTCGGTTCTGTCCGAGCGCCGACTGAACCGGCTTCTCAACCCCGCCCTCAGCGCCGGACTGCCCGCCTTCCTCACGAAGGGGGCCGGGATGTTCAGCGGCATGATGCTCAGCCAGTACACCGCCGACTCCCTCATCGTGGAGCAGCGCATCCTGTCCGCTCCGGCGGCGGTCGCTTCCATTCCCGCCGCCGCGGATCAGGAGGACTTCGTCTCCATGGGAATGAACACCGCCCTCAAGAACGAGCAGATTCTGGAAAACGCTTGGGGTGTGCTGGGAATCGAGCTCATGGGGGCGGCGCAGGCTCTCGACTTCCGAGAGTTCAAACCGGGCCGGGGCGTGGCGCGAGGCCGCGAGATCGTCCGGGAGCACGTGGAGTTCTTGGACGAGGATCGCCCGCTTCACCCCGATCACACGCGAATGAAGGAGCTCGTTCGCTCGTGCCAGCTACTCGAAGGGGTGGAGACCGTCGTCGGAAGCCTCGGGTGAGCCGGGCTCCCGCGAGCCACCCGGTCGACCGGCTCTACGCGGTGTCCCGCGACTTCGGCCCGGCCGCCGCGCCGGAAAAGCTTCGCCTCCTCGAGGAGATCGCCGAAAGGGCGGTCGGGTCCCGGGCACGCCTCGTCCGCCTCCACGACACGCTCTATTTCCTGCGCGCCTACCCCGACGATCCCGCCGTGCTGCGCGAGGTGAACGCTCACATCGGTCGATTCCGCGCGCGGATCGAGAGGTACACGAAGGGGGATCCGCGCGACCCGACCCTCGTGAACACCGGCCTCCCCGGGACGAGCAACGCGTACGCGTATTCGTACGCGGTTCTGCAGCGCCTCGTCGCGCTGTCCCCCGGATGCCTCGAGCTCGACTGGGAGGAGATCCGGGTCGAAGCTCCCGTGACCGACGTCCTGATCCTGGCGGCCGCGGCCGCCGAGGTGCGGGGGCTCGAGGACGAGTACCTCTCTCTGCGGGAGTGGCTGTCGAGCTGCCGATCGAGTCCGGAACAGACCGGGCTGGAGATCATCCTGAAGATGCTGCGCGACTCCCGACTCGATCCGAGGGTTCAGATGCACGTGTTCGAGACCGCCGAGATGCCGGTGATCTACACGCTCCGGGACCCGGGGTCCGGGCGGTGCGAGATCGCCCACCCCTCGAGCCGGATCTTCTACCAGAGAAGTCCCGTCCCCCGGACAAACTTTCCCCTGCGACCGCGGATTCAGCGTCCTCCCGCCGGGGTCACTCATCTCTCCCCGAGCGCGGGGCAGGCGGCAATCGATCTGTCGCTGCGAGCGCTGTGCAGCCGCAATCTCGAGATCCATCCCCTGATCTACGCGAATCCGTGGGACGTGACCGTAGTGTCGGGGGGGCGGGGGCTGGAAGTCTGGCTCGTGGGGATGCTGCCCGGTCTGCGATGCGTGCCGGAGACCCTTCTCTTCTTCCTCGTGCTGAAGAACGGGATCCCGGTGGCCTACGGACCGGCCAGCGTCTTCTTGGGCTGCTGCGAGATGGGAATCAATCTCTTCGGCGAGTTTCGCGGCGGCGAGATCCGCTTCGTCTACGCGCTCGTCATGCGCGCCCTTCGCCACCTCGCCAGCGTCCGCTACTTCTTTCTAACGTCCTACGGGATGGGGGAGGGGAACGAGGAGGCCCTGAGATCGGGGGCGTTCTGGTTCTATCGCAAGCTCGGATTCCGGGCGACGAACCCCGAGGTGGAGGCGCTCGCCCGCGAGCAGGAGGACATCATGCGCCGTCGCCCGGGCTACCGGTGCTCGATCGAGACGCTGCGAAAGTTGTCCAACACCGAGGCCCACTTCGATCTCTCGAGGGGAACCTGCCGACCCGTCGACTTCGGAGGCCTCGGCCAGGCCGTCAGCCGGTACGTCACGGACCGATTCGGGGGAGACCGCGATCGGGCGCGCAACGTGTGCGCACGGGAACTGGCGAAGAAGCTCCGCGCACCGCTCGCCCGAACGGGAAAATCCGGGGAGCGATGGGCGGCGCTCGAGATGGCTCCGCTCTTGTGCGCCCTTCCCGGTCTCGATGGCTGGTCGGCGCGGGATCGGCGGGCGCTCGCGGCGGTCGTGCGGGCGAAGGGGGGGCGGCGGGAGATCGACTACGCTCGCAAGGCCGCGGCGCACCCGCGGCTCCGGGAGGCGATCGAATCACTCTCGTGACGGACAGACTCCTCTTCACCACCATCGCCTCCCGGACAAGGACAGATGAGATGTCAAGCGAGCGGCTGACGTCCGTCATTTGACCGGTCTTCATCGGTCCGGATATGCTCGCGAACCTGCCGCACCCGGGGGATCAGACCTCGGTCCGCGGTCGGAAAGGACCGCCACCGACGGAGGGTGAATGAGTGACGGTCGAGCGATGAACCGGGCATCGCGGACTCCGCGACGACGCCTGCTGGAGCTCGCGGCCCTGGTCCTGATCGCGTTCAATCTGATCAGGGTGGGCCAGGGCTTCCGCGGAGACTGGGCCTGGAGCGTCGAGGACGACGTGCGGCAGAACATGTTCGTGTACGCCAGGGCGCAGGATCCGGAGCTCTTCCCGGACGACATCATGGCGACGCACGCACTCGCCTTCCAGCCGCCCGGGTTTCGGCTGATCATGAGCCTCGTCTGCCGGGGGATCGACGTCATCGTCGCCTCGAAGCTCGTCGCGATCCTCGCGTCCGTGCTCGATGTGATCCTGTTCGCCTGGGTCGCCAGTCTGGTGTTTCGTCGCCGCTCCGGGATGTTCTGGATCAGCCTGGTGTTCGCGACCGGGAACGCCTACATGTGGTTCATCGCGCTCGCCGGGATGCCGCGAAGCTTCACCGCTCCGCTGTCGCTGCTCGTGCTCGTCGCCTATCTGCGTCCCGGGCGCGCACTGTACGTCACGGCCGCCGTCCTCGCCGCCCTGTTCTCGCCGACGGTGCTGGTCGTCATCGGGCTGCTGGCGCCGTTCAAGCTCTATGAGGACGGGCTCATCGAGATCCGGCCCCGGCCCCGGGTCGCGCTCCGGAAGGCCGTCCCCTTCGCTATCGCCCTGGGTCTCTGCGCCGGTTTCGTGGTGCTCTGGCAGCTCCCCACCAAGGCGGTGCTCGGGCCGATCGCGGACTACTCCGAGTGGAAGGACGACCCGGTCTTTCAGCCCGGCGGGCGCTGGCCCCACGATCGGGTCAATACGCTCCGAGAGGACCTGTGGAACGTTCGGGAGTGGTCCCTTCCCTTGGGCAACGCCGGGCGCGCCCTGGCTTTCGTCGCTCTGCTCGGGGCGGCGCTCGTCGCCGTCGGGCTCGGTCGCGAGGCCGGGGGCCCGAGAGAATCGGGGCCGCGCAAGGCGCTCCGGGCGTTCCTGTTCTTCTTCGTCGCCGGTCTCCTCGCCCGCGGGCTGGCGGTCTGGCTGGCGCTGCGATTGTACAAGCCGGACCGCTACTTCATACCGGTCGTTCCGGCCGCCGTCTTCGGGTTCTTCGCCCTCCTGTACCTCGTCCACCGACTCCTTTCGTCGCGTCTCAAAAGCTCCCCGACCGTCGCGCGCACGGTCCTCGCCGTTTCCGCCGCGGCCTTTCTCCTGGTGGCCTTCGTCAACGGCGGTTACCGGCGGAGCGATGCCCGCCCCGCGATGAGCATCCACATCGGCCCGCAAGAGCGAGAGCTCCTCACCTTCCTCCGCGACGAGCTCCCGAGGACGGCAGTGGTCGCCGGCAACCCCGTCTTGATGGACAACGTGCCGATATTCTCCAAACGCTCCGTCTGGACGAACTACGAGACGATCCTGCCCGTCTATCCGTCGTTTTATCGACGAATGGTCGACCGCACCTACGCGCTCATCCCCGCCTACTTCACGCACGACGGGGAAGTGGTCGAGGAATTTCACCGCGAGACGGGCGTCACCCACATGGTCGTCTCGTTCGAGGACCTGAGACCGGACGGCACCCCGTGGACGGGTCCATTCATAGGGGGTCAGGTCTACATTCAGCCGTTCACCCCGCTGATCGAGGCGTGCACGGCGGGGCAGGGCCCGGACCTGCCGTGGTTCTGGGAATCGCTGGAAAGCGATGCCGTGGTGTTTCGGAACGCCGCCTTCCTGGTCGTAGACTTGCGACTCCTGTGACGGACGACACGCGTGTGCGACACCGACCGCCCCTTCCGCGGCGCCTCGAAACGCGTCTGCGGCACTCGCGACCCGCCTTCGCCTCCGTTGACCCGGATTCGAGTCGTCTGCTACAATCCTCGGCCCGATCCCCATTCGGCAGGAAGCGGGGAAGGATTGACTCCTTGCGTGCCCGTGTCAGCGCCCTCGGGCGCCACTTCGTTCTCGTTCTCACCTCGACGCTCGTCGCTCTCCTGATCGCCGAAGGGATCTGCCGTATCCTGATTCCGGCCTGGAGCCCTCCGACCGCCGACCGCAGATTCTGGACTCACGACGAGCTCCTCGGTTGGGCGCACCGCCCCCACCACGAGGGCGATTTCGAGCATCCCGATTTCTCGGTCAAGGTGGCGATCAACTCGGACGGGCTTCGCGATCGCGAGTACGAGAGAACGCGGGTTTCACAGAAGAAGAGAGTACTCGTTCTGGGGGACTCGTTCGCCTGGGGCTTCGGGGTGGATCGAAAGGGGATCTTCTGCGAGATTCTCGAAGATCGGTACCCGGACACGGAGTTCATCAATGCCGGAGTCAGCGGGTACGGGACCGATCAGCAGCTGCTCTACTACCGGGAGAGAGGCGCCTTCTACCGGCCCGACGTCGTACTCGTTCTCTTCCACGAGAACGACATCGTCAACAACTGCCACCCCCATCAGTACAACTACAACAAGCCCCGCTTCGTGATTCGAGACGGGGAGCTGGTTCTCACGAACGTTCCCGTACCGAATCCGACCCTCAGGCAGCGGGCACTGGCTTGGATCTTCGCACGAACGCACTTCGTGCGCATGCTCACGGCGGTGAGCCGCGAGGTCTGGTGGCGGATGACGGACTCCGGCTCGGTCGAGACACCGCAAGAAGACGACCCCGGAATGGCCACGACGCGGATGCTCTTCCTCCGTCTGAAAGAGGCCGTCGAACGGGATGGAGCTCGGCTCGTCGTCGTCACCGTCCCTGCCGAGGAGGCGACCCGTCTCTTCATGGGGAAGACTCTCGCGGAAGCGGAGATTCCGCATCTCGCTCTCGACGACGCCTTTGCCGCCGCTTCCGAACCACTGTACTTCGAGAACGACGACCACTGGAATCCCGCCGGTCACCGGATCGTCGCGGCGACCACCGAGGGTTTTCTCCTGGATCTGGGAATCCTACCCTGACGGCTCGGTGAGTCGTTGGCCGGTGCCGGGGCGCGCCGTCGTGGTCAGCGGTCCGGAGTCGCTCCACGACCGGCCGCCGGCGCACCGCCCTTCCCGTAGATCGTCGTCCCCTCGACGACGACCTCGGGCGCGTAGTCGAGGTCCTGAAGCACCTGCGCGTACTCGGTGCGGTTCACCCAGTTTCCCAGGATGACCAGGGGACGTTCGGCCGCGAGCAGCGAACGCACGTCGCTCTCCGAGAGGATGTGAAGCCGTGCCCGCCGCTCCGCGCTCAGCTTCTCGGCGACGGCGATCCCGAAGTGGTTCTCCATACCGGGGACGATCCGCTCCGACGACTCGACCAGGTACCCGGGCCACCAGGAGAGGACCGGGGTCCCCCGAACGTTGATCCGGTCAACCTCCGCCGAGACCCTCTTCACGACCGGAATCCTCCAGTTCTCGGGATCCCGGTTCGTTCGCACGCCGATCACCTCCCGACCGGAGTTG
>JALGZR010000192.1 GCA_025774805.1 bacterium | reverse complement strand
GATCTGGCCGCCGATCAGCGAGCCCAGAGCCGTCAGAAAGAGCACGTCCTCTTCGGCGTAGCCCGACTCCCGCGTCGGGCGCATCACGCTCACCACCCCCACCTGCGTCCCGCCGGCCTGGAGGGGCGCCGCGATGAGTTGCGTTCTCTCGAACGAGAGGAGCGGGAGCCCCGCGTTCTGGTCGAACCGGTTCAGGACCATGGCCGTCCCGATCTTGAGAACCCAGCCGTGAATCCCGTCCTCGATGTAGTTCAGCTCCCGGGGCGGCTCCGACCCGAATCCGCAGGATGTCCTCACCTCGAGCGTCTCGGTGGCGGGATCGACGAGACTGAGGATCGCCAGCTCGGAACAGGTGATGCGCGCGAGCTGCGTGACGACCTCGCTCAGAAAGGCCTCGGACTCGGATCGCTGCGAGCCCGTCTCGGTGAAGTGCTCGATGAGTCGGAGGAGGCGAATGGATCGCGCTTCGACGTCTTCGGAGTCCTCGTCGGGATCTTCCGCGAGCGGATCACCGGGAGGGGGGTGATCCTGGGGCCGGCGGCCGGGACCCGAAGCGGGGCTCGCGTCTCCGCCCGGGGTCCCCTTGCCGCCGCCGATCGGTGCCATGCTTCGCTCCCGAAGGCAAGCGAGGCAGCGGGGTGTCCACACTGCCTCGGTTCCGCCCGCACCGTCTTGGATCCGCTCTCCGACGATGCCGTGGCTACATGTCGTAGAGCCTCTTCTCTTCCTCGATGACGGCCCGGATGAGCTCCTTCATCTCCACGCAGGTCGGCTCGTCGAGGCCGAGCCTCTGCGCTCCCCAATGATCGGACATCGGAGTCTCTTCCTTTTGCCTTTCGAGCCCCGCACCCATCCTCTTGCAGATTTCGTTCGAGACGGCCAGGATCGCCCCGAGACCGCTTCCCGAGGTGCGGGCCTCCTCCCGGTGGTGATAGGCGATCGCCTCGACCATCTCCCAGTCGAAATTCCACTTCTGGGCGATCATGGCGCCGATGTGGCTGTGATCGAAGCCGAGCATCTCCGTTTCCACGTCCGCGAAGGATCGGCCCTCGTTGTACACCTGCTCGACGATCTTCCCGTACTTCTTCGGGATTACCTGATTCAGGACGGCTTTGCCGATGTCGTGAAGCAGCCCGACGATGAATGCGGTCTCCTCGCCCTCGTACCGGATCGTGCGGGCCACCTGCCGACAGCCCGTGGCACATCCGATCGAGTGTTCCCACAGGAGTTTCTCCTTGAGCCCGAACTGGGCGCCCTTCTTCACGAAGAGGCTTCGCGAGGAGGCGGCGATGGCCATCGACTGCACGGCCCGGAACCCGAGAATGACGATCGCGTGCGAGAGCGTGCTGATCTTCTGGTCGAAGGAGTAGAACACGCTGTTCGCCATCTTGAGGATGCGAGCCGTGAGGGCCTGATCCGCGGAGATGACCCTTTGCAGCTCCCGGACCGAGGTGTCCTCTCTCCCCACGAGCTCCATCATCTTGGCGGCCACGTGCGGCACCGGCGGGAGATTGCCGGTGACGGAGATCACGCGCTTGATCTGATCCTCATTGATGGAGGAAGGAAGCTGATGAACTGCGCGCTCTCCTCGGGCCCCGGTCCCGGAATGTGAGGTCATGGGCCTTCTCCCTGGGATCGCCATCTCGGTGCCGTGCTGGTGGTGGCGAACAGAGCCTCGATGGCTTCCCGGGAGAATCTCCACTTGCCGGCGACCTTCGTGGCGGGAAGTCCTCCTCCGCGGACCAGCTTGTAGAGGGTCGCCTTCGTGATGTGCAGGCTTGCCGCGGTCTCGTCCGCATCCAGCCAGTCGTTCTCCATCGTCACCCCTCCTGGACCCTGGAGAACCCTTTCTGAGGCGGTTGTCCCTTCTGAAGTGAGAATCGGTTGTCTATCTCCGAGCTTGAGCACTTCTAGCTCACTCCGAGCTTGAAAAGGCCTAGCAAATCTCCCAGCTTGGGTTGCTCTAGCTTCTAGCCCGCGCTTTTCACCAGGCTTGCCGCGAGGCTGGTGAGATATGCAGATTGGCCTCTATCGGCCGGTTCCGATCCCCACCCGGATCGTGGTGCCCAGGGGATCGACGTGGAGCGCGGAGACCTGGACTCGGACGGCCCCGGCGGCGACCTCGAAGCCTCCTGCGACGGCGGAGGGCTCCTCCCGCACCCCGGCCCGGACCGTGAGGGCGTCCCGCGGGCGCCAGGCCAGACCGATGACCCCGGCGAGGGGGCGTCGCTCCCGGTGCTGGACCTCCAGGACGACCCGAAATCGGAGGCCGAGAGTGCGGGCGGCCCCGAGGGCGGTTCGTCGGCGCCGGCCGAGGGGGTCGCCGGGAACTTCGCCGAGAACACCCTCGACGACGGCCCCGATCTCGAGCGCGGGGCCGGTGCGGACACGAAATCCCAGATCGAGCGCAGCCGAGCGGTGGGGAGAAAAGCCCCGGCCCGAGACCTCCAGTCCGCGGGCGGCGATGCCCATCGAGACCCCGTTCGCCGGGAGTCCCGAGGCGGCGAGACGGAGCTCGCGCTCCGCGTATCCGTCGGTGCCGAGCTCGCGGACGCCGGCTCCCAGGCGGGCCGGGGAGAGCCGGACGGCGATCGCGCCCTGAAACTCCCGCAGCTCCCGGATCCCGAACGGGCG
>JALGZR010000191.1 GCA_025774805.1 bacterium | reverse complement strand
AGAAGAGGGACGCCGACTACGCGACGCTGACGGCTGCGGCGGACTGCATCGTCTACGTGGCCTACGACAGCAGGGCCATCGACGTCCCGTCCTGGTTGAGGACGTTCGAGCCGGTCGCGAACCTCCAGCGCGCGGTGGACATGGACGTGTACACGGCCCCCAACGGGGAGGAGAGGCTCTACGTCGGGTCCGAGGGGACGAACGGCTGCGTGTACGGGGTGCTGAACGACCCGGCGAGGTGCGACGTCACCGGCGAGATCGCGATGGACGACAGCGGGCCCGAGGGCTGCATCTCCAGCGCGCTGCTCACGGGGGCGACGGTGATGAGGCTCGCGCTCCGGGCGGAGGACGCCGTGACCGGCGTCGACGGGATGAAAGTGTCCCCCAGGAGCGACTTCAAGGACGCCGACGGCAACGACCTCCCGTGGATCCCGTTCTCCTCGAGCTACGACCTCGACGTGCCCGTCACCGAGTCGACCATAAGCGAGGAGGTGACGGAGCTGGAGACCGGCTTCTACGGCTCCTTCTTCGACTGGAACGGCACGTTGCTGGCGACGGCGTCCACCCCGGGGCGAGTCTTCGAGGTCCCCTCCGGGGCGGGGCAGGGCGACGCCGAGCTCCTCTTCGACACGGGGGAGGCGGAGGTCAACTCGCTCCTCCCCTTCGGCCAGTTCCTGGTCGTCGGGACGGGTACCAACGGCCGCATGTTCGCGTGGGACGGGACCTCGTTGTCGCAGATCATCGTCCCGGGGGCGCAGCGGGTCACGGCGTTCGAGGCGTTCGAGAACAAGCTGTTCATCGGGGCCTCGGTCGAGGACGTCTCCGGCGTGCCGAGGGGCAACGTCTACACGATGACGGAGGACGACTTGGTCATCGGCAACGAGCCGGCGCTGTTCAAGCAGACGCTCGAGACCGAGGTGACCGGGTTCGCGATCTTCGGCGGCTCGCTCTTCTGGAGCACGGCGAACGAGGCCCTCCACGCCTCGGCGCTCGAGATCCCGAGCAGCGACATCGTGTTGTCCACCACCACGAGGCGCGGCCACCGGCACTCCTTCGACGTCCCGGCGGGGGTGACGCTGATGTCCGGGCTGACCGGCTGGACGAGCGAGGTCGACGGGCACAGCCACCAGGTCACGAACGGGGTCGTGGCGGACGCCCAGGGCCACTCCCACGTGCTCAACGGCGCGATGAGCGGCAAGGTGTTCAGGTACGACCCGGTCAGCGACAACGTGACCATCGAGCACGCCGACCGGGACTTCAGGGTGACGTCGATCGCCTCGTCCACCCTCGACGCCGAGGGCCTGATGTTCGTCGGGACGCACCCCAACGGGAAGATCCTGCGCTACGTCGCCGGCGAGTCCATCTTCATCAAGTCGTTCGACACGCTCGCCGACACCGTGAGCAGGGTCAGGTTCCTCGAGGGGAGCATGTTCGCCCTGGCGGGCAACGACTTCTTCTTCTTCACGGGGAGCCGCTGGGAGTTCCTCGGCTCCACGGGGGGGGACGACGTCATCGACATCGTGGCCTCCCTGGGCAACGTGTTCCTCCTCACGGACGCCAAGGTCTTCATGGTCAGGGCCTCGGCCAGCTCGACCACGTCGTTCCGCGCGGCCCGCAACGCCTGCGCCTACGTCAACTTCCGCGACGGCCTGGGGAACGAGAGCGACCGCTTCAACGCGGACGGGACGCTCAAGGCCTGCTACTTCGCCTGCATCAGCGACGAGGGCTTCAGCGGGACGTCCGGCGTGAGCGGCGTCTCCGGGACGAGCGGGGTGGCGGGCGTCGACCAGGGGGAGGGCGAGCCGGCGGTCTTCCACCGGATCACCGAGGTGGACGAGGACGCGCAGGCCCTGTTGTCGATCCTCGGCTCGGAGGCCTTCTACTCCGCGAAGAAGGTCGAGAGGGAGGTCGGGGTCTACGAGTCGGAGATCCTCAACGGGACGACGGCGTTCGTCCAGTGGACCAGCATCTCCTGGAACGCCATCGTGCCGCAGGGGACGACGGTGTCCTTCCAGGTGAGGAGTGCCAGCACCAGGGACGGGATCGAGGACGCGACCTGGAGCGCGGAGATGACGGGGGGCGGATACCCCGCCCGCCCGGAGTTCGACATCTCCTCCCAGAGGGGGCAGTTCCTCCAGTTCCGGGCCATACTGAGGGCGACGCAGGCCGGCGTCCAGTCGCCCGAGCTCGAGGCGGTGTTCATCCAGCTCAGGACGTCGCAGGCGGTCCATTACTACACCACGAACTTCGTGCTGCCGGACAACCTCCTGCGGGGCATCCTCACCTGGACGGGTTGCCGGTTCACGCCGACGACGGACATCGTCTTCGAGATCGGCGCGAACGACACCACCGACTTCTCCGACTACCACATAATCGAGCCGGACAAGGTGTTCGAGCTGCCGCCGGAGCACCGGAAGAAGAACCTCAGGGTCGGCATCAAGCTCATCTCCGACCCGCAGTCCGTGCCGATCGTCGACGAGCTCGCCCTGATGTTCAGCCTGGCGAACGACGCGATCATCAGGCTGAACCCGCCGGGCATGCCGACCGCGACCACGACCCCGCCGGAGGAGGGGACGACGAGGACGGTCGAGACCGACTCGGCGCAGGGGCACGTCCACGAATTGACGTTCAGTTCCTTCCTCGAC
>JALGZR010000190.1 GCA_025774805.1 bacterium | reverse complement strand
GGATCATAGCGCCTAGGCCGGCGGCGACCGGGAGCGCGCCGATCGCGACCTGACCGAGTCCGGTCCGCATCTGCGAGAGACCCTTCCCGACGCCGGCGAACTGCATCTTGAGCGCCGCCGCCCGCCGCCCGACGCGACCCATCGCGGCGGTCGCGCCCTTGTCGACGAAGGTGAGGATCGCGGCTAGTCCGAACTTCCTCATTTTACCTCCGTCCGGTCGGAACCGGTTTACCGCGGACCGTCGGTCCCCCCGGTTCCCCCGACTCCGACCGCGCCCGCCGGTCGGCGGCCATCCGCCGGATCCGCTCGAGCGTCCACGCCCGCTTCTCCGGAGTCATCCGCCGGACGTCCTCCCCGCGGAAGGCCCCCTCGGACCCGGCGAGGATCGCGAACTCCTCCTCCCAGAGCCGATCCCGCGGCGTTATCGGGAGGAACGCCCGAAAAAATTGTCGTACGTCCAGTCGATCGCCCTCCGGAACTTCGCCCCGCACCTCGCGCACCTCCCGCCGCACTCCATGACCGCGCCCCCGCCGATCTCGTCGATCGCGGCGACGAGACGGTTGACCGACGCCGGCCCCATCCCCTTGGCGTGCTCCCGCGTGAGTACGACCGGCGCGCCGTTCTCGAGCCCCTCGACCGCGACGACGGCGGAGCGGAGGGTCGCTAGCCGGAACTTCGCCGGGTTCGTGAGGACCGTCACGTCCGAGGTCTCCATGAACGACCACTTCAGCGGCCCGACGGTCACGCGCCGGACCTCCTGCTTCCCGTAGCGGAACTCCCGCTCGACCTCGACCTCGGCCGTCGGCGACCCCTCCCCCTCGTGGACCTTCACCTCGAGCGACTTCAGGTCGCCGGCGAAGTTCTCGTGCGCGAACCCGCAGGTCTCGCAGTCGAACTCCTCGAACTTCAGGTGTCGACCGAGCGCGACGATCCGCAGCCAGA
The DNA here is from genome assembly GCA_025774805.1 of bacterium. Taxonomy (GTDB): domain Bacteria; phylum ARS69; class ARS69; order ARS69; family ARS69; genus JALGZR01. Next base: position 1,705 of record JALGZR010000190.1, on the reverse strand, counting down.
CGTACACGTAGATCACGTCGGCGTGGTAGAGCTGCGAGACGACGAGGCGCCGCTGGCTCCGCTTCAGCTTCGTGAAGTCGAGCTCGCCGAGGGTCCGGAGGCCGCGGCCGACGACCTCCGAGACGTAGACGCCCATCGGCATGTCCTGGTTCCGCTCCGCCAGCTCGCCGAGCTCCTCCTCGACGTCCCAGTCCCACTCGATCAGCTCGAAGTCGCGGTGGAGCTTCCCGGTCGCGTCGCGGTATCCGATCGGGAGCCGTCGCCCGACCTCCTCGAGCGTCGGGAGCCCCCCGACCTCGTCCTCGCCGTCGAGCGCCGCCAGCTCCGGCGGCACCTCCCCGAGCCGCGGGTCGACCGCGGCCGGGTCCGTCTTCGTCGTTCGTGCGTTCGTCATGCGTTCACCTCCAATTGGACCGCCTCGACGGTCGTTGTGAGGTCCCCGGGAGGACTGACTGTCGGGCGCCCCAGGTGCGCGGTCCCCCGCGGCTGTGGGCTGCCCGTTCGACCGCTAGACCGGGATCGGGAGGTCGGCGGCGAACGTCCACTCGGTGACGTTCATCTCGCCCTCGTTCTCGATGTCCAGGTCGGCGGTCTTCTGCTTCGTCGGGAACATCCCGATCAGGTTCCAGGACCGGACCTGGAGCCCCGAGATCGAGTTGTTCAGGAGCGTCGCCGGCTTCTTGTACGTCGGGAGGCCGAGCTCGGCCTCCGCGAACCACGCCTGGAGGAACACGTCCTCGACGACGTGGTGCTTCGGGTGGGTCGCCGTGAACTCGATCGCCTTCGTCGCCCCGCCGGACGCCTTCGTCCGGTCGGGGAGGTCGATCGTGTCGAGCTCCCAGTCGAATCCGTCGATCGTGACGAACTGGAGCACCGGCGGCCCGCCGACCACGATGAGGTCGAAGTTGTTGACCGGAATGTGATCCGGCAGCAGGACCATCTTCATCGCTTTCCCCTCCTTCGACGGGGGTCGGGTCGAACCCGCGGCTCACCCGCCGCCGACTACTCCCAGGCGACGTAGCGGTAGGTGTCGCCGGCGTTGTTGAGCGACGCGTCCGTCCCGACGCGGAACCCCGAGATCAGCGGGTAGATCCCGCCGGTGGTCTCGAGCGTCCGGACGCCGGACGCGCCGACGGTCTTGATGAACGAGCTGTCGTCCATCCCCTCGATCCACTCCCCCTTGTCGATCGCGGTCGTGATCCGGTGGATCTCGACCTTCCGCGGCTGGAAGTCGATCTTCTCCGCCTTGATCTCGAGCGGGGCGCCGGTTCCGACGTACGCGCCGACGGCGACTCGCGAAACACCAGAGCTCATTGTGTCCTCCTCTTGCGCGCCGGCGCCAGCCGGCCGTTTCGTTCGGCTCCGCTACCCTAGCGCGGCGCCCCGCGGGGCGGCGCCCCGCGATGAGTTTACCCGACGGGTCTCCGCGGAGTGCTTCTTTCCCTTAGGCCAGGGCATTATTCGACCGCGTCAAATATACCCGCTTTCCCCATCAAAATTTTAAATCTTTCAACGGTTTCGGCGAGCTTCAGCTTCATCTCCGCGTTGAGGTCCCCGGCCGCGGCGTCGGCGTCCGTGTTGTTCTCGGCGTCGATCTTCAGCTGGAACGCCTCGTCGAACGTCGCCCCCCGGAGCGCGCCCTTGATCCACTCCGGGAGAAAGAACGCCCGGAGCGTCGTCTTCGCCCGCTCCTGGATCTTCTCGT
>JALGZR010000019.1 GCA_025774805.1 bacterium | reverse complement strand
TCGACTTTCCGCGCTGGGTGTTCGTCCCGGCGGGGCTCGGGGGCGGCTTCCTCACGATCGTGGTCGGCGCGGCCGGTCCCTACCTCGCCGCGTTCTTTCTGCGGGATGATCTGGATCGCAAGCGCATCGTCGCCACGAAGGCGACGATCCAGGCGTTCGGTCACCTGCTGAAGATCCCGGCCTTTCTCTCGATCGGCTTCGACTACGCGGGCGAGCTCCGGCTCATTCTGCCCCTCCTCGCCTGCGTCGTCGCGGGGACGTTCGCCGGGACGCAGCTCCTGCACCGGATGTCGGAGAAAGTGTTCGGCCGTCTCTTTCAGGGCGTGCTCGCGCTCTTGGCCCTGCGGCTGATTCTCTCACCGTGGGTCTAGCCCGTCTTTCTCACCCGTCTCGGCCGCCGCCGCGGCGAAGCCGCCCCCCGCCTCGGGGCGCGGAGCGAGGTACGGATCGAACCGGCCCGACGTCGCCCAGCCGAGCCCCACGGAGATCAGCCGGCCGTCGAACGCGACGTACGAGTCGATCTTGTGCGCCTTGGCGTCGAGGAGACGGTCCGCGTCGAGGTCGAAGAGCGCGAGGAGGAGCTCCTTGGGTCGACCGAGATTCCCGGCGCGCCGGCCGATCATCGTTTCGAGCGCGAGCCGGCCCCCGTCCTCGCGGAATGTGAGCTCCCTCACCATCGCGCGGACGTTCACCCGCACCACCTTCTCGCCCCGCTTCTTGCGAACGCGCTTCTCGATGACGATCTCGTCCGAGGCGAGGAACTCGCCCACGCGCGCCTCGATCTCGGCGGCGCCCACTCCCAGACGATCGAGGTCGACCCGGTAGCGGGCGGCGGTGACCGTGGACGTCAGGGAGGGTGCCCCGAGCTCGACCGGGGCGGCGGCCAGAATGCGAAGGCCGGCGGGACTCGCCCCGTTCACCCGCGCCACGAAGTGCGTCGCCTCGAGGGGCCGGCGGAGCCGCACATCGCCGTACTCCCCGTCCGAGGACATGCCGACGGGCAGCGCGTCGCCGAAGGCGAGCTTCATGTGAGGGCTGTAGCCGTGGGAGTAGGCCGCGGGAATCCCGGCGCGGCGGATGGCGCGGGCCATCGCCGCCTGCAGCTCGAGGTGGGAGAGGAGCCGGATCTCCTCGCACTTCGCGAAGCGGAAGCGGAGCCGGTGCGTCTCGGGCTCCTCCCACGGCGCCTTCGGAGCCGGAGCCGGCGCCCACGCATCGGTCGACGCCCTTCCCCTCTTGTGGGTGCGAATCATCGATCGGCAGAGGTCGGCGTCCTCGTCGATCACCCCGCACACGCGGCATCCGTTCCGGCAGTCGGCCGTGAGGGCCTCCTCGAGACTCCGGGTCTTCGCCTTGTCCAGCTCGCGCTTCAGGAACTCCTTCGTGATGAACACGTCGACGTGATCCCAGGGAAGCGGCTCGTCCACGCTCCGCTCCCGCAGGAGACCCGAAGGGTCCACCCCCCACCGGTCCAGGGCGCGCTGCCAACGGTCGAAGTCGAAGTGCTCGGTCCACCCGTCGAGGCGACACCCCTCGGCCCACGCGAGCTCGAACAGCTCTCCGACGCGTCGATCGCCGCGGGAGACGATGCCTTCCAGCCAGCTGTTCTCCGCCGCGTGAGGCCGGAAGCGGATGCCGCCCCCGCGAAGCATCCGACGGAGGATCGCCTGTCGGCGACGCGTCTCCACGATGTCGATCTGCCGCTCCCACTGGAACGGGGTGAACGGCTTCGGCACGAACGTGGAGACGCCGACGTTGACCGTGGCCCCCGGGAGGATGGCCCGCCCCCGCCGGAGAACCTGCCGGGTGAGATGCCCGATCGCCTCCACGTCCTCGTCGGTCTCGGTCGGGTGGCCGATCATGAAGTAGAGCTTCACGCGGTTCCAGCCGCGGGCGAAGACGGAGTCGGTCGTTCCGAGGAGCTCCTCGTCCGGAATCCACTTGTCGATCAGGGCCCTGAGCCGGGGCGAGGCGGCTTCGGGGGCGAACGTGATCCCGGACTTCTTCGCGGTCGCGACCATCTCGGAGAGGTCGACGGAAAAGGAGTCGGTGCGGATCGACGGAAGCGTGACGCCCACGCCCCGCGGAACGAGCCGCTGCACCGCGGTCTCGACGAGATGCTTCACGCGGGAGTAGTCGCAGGTCGAGAGACTCGCGAGGGAGACCTCGTCGTAGCCGGTCCGTCGGACGGTCTCCTCGAGGAGCTCTCCGATCGTCTCGAGGCTCCGCTCCCGCACGGGGCGATAGGTCATTCCCGCCTGGCAGAAGCGGCACCCCTGCGTGCAACCGCGGAGCACCTCCATCGAGACCCGATCGTGCACCTGCTGGGTGAACGGGACGATGTACGCCGTCGGGAAGGGGGCGGCGTCGAGATCGCGCACGAGGGCCTTCCCGATCCGGGGCCCCGTCGGATCGGGGAGGATGGTGCCGTCCCGCCCTCGGATCATCGGGTAGAGCGAGGGCACGTAGCCGCCCGGCACCTCCGCGAGCGCGCGGAGCCGCTCGTCGCGGCGCATTCCCCGCGTCTCCCGGAGGGCGTTCGCCACGGCGACGATCGCCTCTTCCCCGTCGCCGATCACGAACAGGTCGATGAAGCGGGAGTAGGGCTCCGGATGGTAGACACACGGGCCGCCGGCGAGAATGATCGGGTCGTCGTCGCCCCGATCCTCGGCGCGGGGAGGAATGCCGGCGAGGTCGAGCATCGTGAGGATGTTCGTCGCGGCGAGCTCGTACTGGATGGAGAATCCGACGGCGTCGAACTCGCTCAGCGGAGTCTTCGTCTCCCAACTGAAGATCGGAAGACCCCTCGATCGGAGCATCGCCTCGAGGTCGACGCCCGGAGCGTAGGCCCGCTCCGCCACGACGCCCTCCATCCCGTTGAGGATCTGGTAGAGGATGAGGATCCCGAGATTGGACAGCCCCACGTCGTAGAGGTCGGGGAACGCGATCGCGATCCGGAGATCCCCCGGCTTTACCTCCCGCCGGACGCTGTTGAGCTCGTTGCCGAGATAGCGGCTCGGCTTCTGAACTCGGGGCAGGATCTCATCGAGAAGGATCGCTTCGAGGTTCAACGGTCTCCTCCCGGGCCGCGACGGAAAACGGGCGGGATGCGCCCGCCCGTCGGCTCTCACCCGATCTGGAAAAGGACGTTAGCGACTCGCCGGGAGCGGGTCAACCCGCCCCGAAGGCGACCCCGCGATCCGGTGTCCTCGGGGGGCGGGCCGGTCGAGGGCTACCCCTTTCCGGGATCTCCGGTAGCGTGGTCTTCTCCCGAGGAGACCGCATGTCCTCGACCCGGCCCCCGCCGGATCCGCGATCCGCGAGCGACGCCCTTGCCTCCGGGCTCGACCCCCGCTCCGTTCTCCGGGACGTGTTCGGCCACCCCTCCTTTCGAGATCCGCAGGCGGAGATCGTCGATCACGTGATCCGGGGGGGGCACGCCCTCGTGATCCTGCCGACGGGCGGCGGCAAGTCGCTCTGCTATCAGATCCCGGCGATCGTCCGACCGGGGACGGGCATCGTGGTCTCTCCCCTCATCGCCCTCATGGAGGATCAGGTCGCGGCGCTCCGGCGGCGCGGCGTGCGCGCGGTCGCGTGGCGCGGGTCTCTTCGACTCGATCCCGATCGCGCTCTTCGCCGTCGACGAGGCGCACTGCGTGTCCGAGTGGGGTCACGACTTCCGCCCGGCGTACCGGAAGCTCTCCCGGTGGATCGAGCGGATTCCGAGGGTGCCCCGGGTCGCCCTGACGGCCACCGCCGATCCGGACACGCGCCGGGAGATCGTCGACTGTCTGAGGCTCCGCAGCGCGCGCCGGTTCGTGACCGGGTTCGACCGGCCGAACATCCGTCTCCGGGTCGATCGGAAGACGAACGGGATGCGCCAGCTTCTCCACTTCCTGGAGCGCCGCCCCGACGACGAGTCGGGCATCGTCTATCGCCTGACCCGGACCGGGGTGGAAAGCACGGCCGTCCGCCTCGCGGCCGAGGGGTACGACGTTCTTCCCTACCACGCCGGCCTGTCCGCCGGGAGACGCCGGGCGACCGAGGGCCGCTTCCTTCGCGGCGAGGCGCGTCTCGTCGTCGCGACCGTCGCCTTCGGCATGGGGATCGACAAGCCGGACGTGCGCTTCGTGTACCACGTCGATCCCCCGCGAAGCCTCGAAGCCTACATCCAGGAGACGGGACGCGCCGGGCGCGACGGTCGGCCCGCCCGGGCGGTCCTGACGATCGGCGCGGCCGACGTCCGCCGGCTCCGCCGATGGGTCGACGGGGGCCGCGACCCGAACCGGCGCCGCGTCGGGCGCCGCAAGCTCGAGGCGCTCCTCGAGTACTGCGAGACGACGCGTTGCCGTCGGCAGGTCGTCCGCGAGTACTTCGGCGAGGATCGAGGGGAGCCGTGCGGAGACTGCGACCTCTGCCGGCCTGCGGGCCCGCTTCACCGGGCCGCGACCGCGATCCGCCGCGGAGCGGTCGCGATCGGGCGCCGCGGAGAGCGGCTTCGTCCGAGCGGGCTCCCCGGCCGGAGCCCTCCGGAGCCCGTCTTCCGGGAGAGCGACCGTCGCCTCTACGAGAAGCTGCGGGCGAAGCGCACCGAGCTCGCGCGGGCGTGGGGGCTCGCCCCGTTCATGGTCCTCTCCGATCACACGCTGCTCGAGATGGCTCTCCGCCGGCCCGGGGATCCCACGGAGATCGAGCGGGTACACGGCGTCGGGAGAACGAAGCGGGAGCGCTACGGGGAGGAGCTCCTCGGCGTGATCCGGAAGTTCGAGCGCTAGCCTGCGGAACCGTGGCGCAGCACGATCTTCCCGAAGTGCTCGCTCGCCTCCATCCGGCGATGGGCGGCGGCCGCCTCCCGGATCGGGAAGACGCGATCGACCACCGGCCGCAGGTGCCCGGCGGAGAGAAGGGCGAGCACTTCCCGCAGCTCGTGGTGGTCCCCCATGTAGCTTCCGAGAAGGGAGATCTGCTTCGCGAACAGGTGAGTGAGGTCGATCCGGGCGGCGGGGCCGGTCGTGGCGCCGCACGTGACGAGGCGCCCGCCGTACGCCAGGACCGTGACCGCCTGGGAGAACACCGCCTCCCCGACGTGCTCCACGACCACGTCGACGCCGCGACGCGATCCCGTGAGCTTCCGGACCGTCCGGGGCCACTCCTCGTCGTGATGGCTCACGGCCTCGTCGGCGCCGAGCGCCCGAGCGCGGGCGAGCTTCTCCTCGGTTCCCGCGGTCGCGATTACGCGGCACCCGAAGTGTTTCGCAATCTGGACCGCGGACGATCCCACGCCGCTCCCCGCCGCGACCACGAGCACCGTCTCGGCGGGGCGCAGGCGGGCGCGCCCGACGAGCATGTGCCAGGCGGTGAGAAACACGAGCGGAGTCGCGGCCCACTCCTCGGCGGACCACCGGTCGGAGACCGGGATCACGTTCTCGGCGCGGGCGGTGACGTACTCGCCGTACCCTCCCGGCGACTGGTGCCCGATCACGCGATAGTCGGGCGATCCCGCCTCCCATCCGGAGCGGTCGGCGTGGAACCGCTCGAGATAGCCGGGAGCCACGACGACCCGGCGTCCGACCTCGATCTCGGGAGCGACGGCGGCCGCTTCCGGCCCTCGCCCCTCCACGATGCCGACCGGCTCGTTCCCGAGAACGTGCGGGAGCTCGACGGGCCGGGCGGGGAGGCCGCGTCTCGTCCAGAGGTCGAGGTGGTTCAGGCCGCACGCTTCGACGCGCACCGACACCTCGTCCCGAACGGGCACCGGACGCGGTAGCTCGGCCCACTCCAGGACCTCGGGACCGCCGTGGGAGCGGATCACCATGGCGCCCATCGTGCTCATGCGCGGCATCTCCGGTGGGCGCTCCGGCCCGAGGTTTCGACAGCGCGGTGTACGTGTCTCGCGGTGAGACGGGCGCCAGACGTGCCGGCTAAAAGTCCTCGTCCAGGGCCCGAGCCTTCTGCACGCTGACCGACAGAATATCCGACTGGGAACTGAATGCCGTTTCCCGCTCCTCGACCAGGAGGTAGTCGCCGTTCTCCTGGCGCTGGTAGACGTAGACCATCATCGACTCCGAGCGCTCGAATCTCGTTCCCGCGGAGTTCGCGTAGTGCAGTTGGGTCCGGGACTCCACGGTGACCCGACCCGATCCGTCTTCGTCGCCGATGGACGTGACCGTGATTTCGAGCAGAACGACATCGAGCCACGTGATCCTCTCGGGGTCCAGGATCTCCTCGAGGATCTGGGCCTCTCGAGCTCGATCCCACGAGGTCTCCCCCGAGCCCAGGAACGGGATGTCCGCGGGATCCAGGGGGTAGAACCGGTAGGAGGCGCCGAGGAGGGCGAGCGCCGCAGCGGCATTCTGATCCTGGTAGAGCACCTCCAGGGCCCCGATCGCCTTGCTCGGGGTGGTCAGGTCGAGCGGCTCGGGCCCCGTCGGACCGGCCGACTCGTCGCCGCAGCCCGACCCGAAGACGAGGAGGAGAGGGACGGCCGCGACGGCGACAGATCGCCGGGTCCGGCGCTTCCCCCGGCCGGGGAGGCCGGTTCGGCCGGGGCGGCCCGAGCCGCCGGAGTGAAGGGCGGCTCGAGGCCGCCGAATGGAAACACGGATCATGGAGCGATCTCCGGAAACAGGACAGCGCGGGCGGGAGGCGCGGGCGTGGCGGCGGGGCGCACCGCGATCCGGCCCTCGAAGCCTCAATATACCACCCGATCGGGAATCCCGCTCCGGGGCGGGCCGGCGTCTCTCACCGGGCTCTGCTGCGAAGGCCTTGATGTCCTCGGGCCTTACTCTTCTCGCGTCGTGGGACCCGTCCCGCCGATTCCGCCCGCCTTTCGGGCCGCGTTGTAATCGTCGACGGCTTGAGAGATCCGCATCGAGCAGAACTTCGGACCGCACATGGAGCAGAACTCGGCCGTCTTGAAGGCCTCGTGGGGGAGCTCCTCGTCGTGCATCGCGCGCGCCGTGTCCGGATCCATCGAGAGCGCGAACTGCTCGTTCCAGTCGAACGCGTAGCGGGCGCGGGAGATCGCGTCGTCCCACTCGCGGGCGCCGGGACGCCCCCGGGCCACGTCGGCGGCGTGAGCCGCGATGCGATACGCGATGATTCCCTGGTGGACGTCGTCGGCGTTCGGCAGTCCGAGGTGCTCCTTCGGAGTGACGTAGCAGAGCATCGCCGCTCCGTGCTGCGCGGCCACCGACGCGCCGATGGCGGAGGTGATGTGATCGTAGCCCGGGGCGACGTCGGTCACGATCGGACCGAGCACGTAGAACGGCGCCTCGTCGCACACCTCGATCTGCCGCCGGACGTTCATGGGGATCTGATCGAGCGGCACGTGGCCCGGCCCCTCGACCATGACCTGGACGTCCCGCTCCCAGGCGCGCCGCGTCAGCTCGCCCAGCACCTCCAGCTCCGCGAACTGCGCCTCGTCGGAGGCGTCGTGGAGGCAGCCGGGCCGGAGGCCGTCTCCCAGAGAGAGGCTGACGTCGTACTCGCGGCAGATCTCCAGGATCTCGTCGTAGCTCTCGTAGAGCGGATTCTCCCGGCCGTGGGTGAGCATCCACTGGGCCATGAGCGATCCCCCTCGGCTCACGATGCCCGTGATCCGGCTCTCCACGAGGGGAAGGTGCTCGCGCCGGACCCCGCAGTGGACGGTCATGTAGTCGACGCCCTGCTCGGCCTGACGGCGGATGTTGGACAGGAGCAGGTCGGCCGTGAGGTCCTCCAGCCGAGGGACCTCCTGGATCGCCTGGTAGATCGGAACCGTTCCGATCGGCACCGGACTGCGCTCGACGATCGCCGCCCGGATCTCGTCGATGCCGCCGCCCGTGGAGAGATCCATGACGGTGTCGGCCTTGTACTTGATGCAGCGCCGCAGCTTTTCCAGCTCGCCCTCGACGTCGGACGTGACGGCGCTGTTCCCGATGTTCGCGTTGATCTTGCAGCGGGCGTGAATCCCGATCGCCAGGGGAACGAGATTGCGGTGGGCGACGTTCGCGGGGATGATCATCCGGCCCCGGGCCACCTCGTCGCGGACGAACGTGGGCTCCAGGCCCTCCCGCCGGGCCGCCACCCACATCTCTTCGGTCACGTCGCCTCGGCGCGCATAGTGCATCTGGGTGCGCACCGGATCGTTCCGCCGCCGCCCGACCCACTCCGCGCGAATCGGCTCGGCGGGTGGGAAGACGTCGAGACTGCCGTAGCCCGGCCCCTGGTCCGGCCCGATGCAGGTGGCGCCCTCAGGAATGCCGCGCTCGGTCGTTGCCATGTCTCTGTCTCTCCTCGACGGGGTCTCGCTTCGGGATGGCCCGCGGATGGGGGCCAACCGGGTCCGACTATTTCACTACGATATCCAGAGTCTACGTCAAGGGGGGCGAGAGGAGCGGGGAATCCGCCTCCGCCGCTTCCTTCGATTCCTCCTCCAACGGGTGAACCGTCCGGGTCCGGAGCGAGGCCCGGCGACACGGCGGGCCGAAGGGAACCGGAGCGGGCCTCGGGGGTTCCCCCCTCAAAGGGTGTAACATGGCCTCGGAGAGGCGATCCGGTTGAGCCCGGCGCTTCCTCCTTGCCTGCGGGTGATCTCCCGTGGGATGCTGGGTATGCGGCGCGAGGTTCGGTACGGCCCGACCCGACCCCGCGCAGGCTCGGGAAGTCCTTGCCCCCTCTGGAGTTGTCATCCAGCCGAGCGCGCGGTCGGCGGGGTCCGCCCGTTACCGGCGAATCGGCCGTGCCGCCCCGGACCCCTTGGCCTCCTCCACCTCTGCGCGCAGACGGCATTCCGGTGCCCCGGGATCCCTTCCGCGCCCAGAGGAGGTCGGATCATGCCCGGTACGAAGGCGGTTTTCCGAACGGTCCCCGAGCTCGTAGGGGCCTTCATGGAGCAGCCGCTCCCGAAGGACGTCTACCGCCTCTCCCGCTTCGGAAAGGTCGCACCCCCGTGGGGTCCTCCCCCCCACGGCTCGGGACCGGAGGAGTACGCCGCCGCCTGGATGAACGGCTACGACGGCGGACCCATCCGGGGCGCGTTCCGCTGGCTCGGCCAACAGGGGCTCGAGGCCTGTCTCGCCACCCTTCCCAAGTCGCTCCGGCGCCGGGGCCGGGCGCCCAAGCGGGTTCCGGTCGAGCGATTCGACGATCTGCCCGAGGCCGAACGGGTGATCAAGTACATCCTGCGCCACGGTGCGGCCATGCACGACATCCAGGAGCTGCTCTTCGGCTTTCGCGAGGTCTGGACCGAGCTGGACAAGGTCCGTCCCGACACCTGGGCGGTCGACGACATGATCGACACGTTGTCGGCGCGCAGCCAGAGGGGCCGCGCGATCGATCCCGTCCCGGCCTCGATGGTCTTTCTGTGGAACTCCTCGGACGAGAGCTTCCATCGGCGCCAGCTCGAGAAGGCGGAGCGACTCCTGATCCTCGCTCTCCGCGAGGTCATGCCGGGCACGCATCACTAGCCACTAGCCCGCACATCCCGCCGGACCCGCTCGAACCCCGGCCCCGATCCCGGCTCCGGTCGCATTCCGGGGGACCTCGGCATGCCAAAGGAAGAGGGCCCCTCCCGCAGGAGAGGCCCCCGAAAGCCGTTCCGAGCGCTCGGAACCGGAAGTGCTACCGGTACAGGCTCTTGATGTTGCCCCAGGTCTCCGTCTCGACGGCCGTGATGTTGCAGAGGACCCCGTCAAGGGCCCCCTCGCAGGCCGGCGGTGGGAAGGTCGCCGTGTGGCAACCTCTCCAGTCGTTGTCGTACCCCTTGCCGTCCACGCCGACCGTGATGTTCCGGTTGTTCGCCTGCGACGGACCGAAGCAGATGGACCCCCCGCTGAAGTCGAACACCGTGATGATGCCGACCATCGTGACGGGGTTCACGTTACCGAAGGCGCCCAACAGGTCGGTTTGCGGACCGGTGAACAGGTACGGCGCGACACCGGCGATACCGCCCCAGAACATCCCGGTCGTGACCATCGCCCACTCGGAGGCAGCCGCTCCGGTCACGTTTGAGGAGCACTGGAGCCACAGGTACAGAGTACCCGGACCACCCACGGGCGCAGCAGAGTAGTGGATGTTCGCGTTCGTGCTGCTCGTGCTGATGGTCCAGCCGAACTGGTGGTCCGTGGTGGCGAACGCGTTCGTCGCGATCGCGCAGACCGCGAGGACGGACACAATAGTCATGAAACGCTTCATGTTGCTCCTCCGATTCGGATTGATGAGCACGCTCAGGGCATGAGGCGAAACCCCGCTCGCACTACATACCATAGCAGTAACGGGAATCAACTTCAAGGCAGTAGCGAGGGCCGGAGTCCACCCCAGGGCGGTGAATGGAACGGCCGGCCTCCCCCTCCTCTCTCTGTGTGTGTCTCATTCTAGCCGAGAGTAAGAGAGCCCCTCCTGCAGGAGAGGCTCTCGATGGCCATTCCGAGCGCTCGGAACCGGTGGGGCTACCGGTACAGGCTCTTGATGCTGCCCCAGGTCTCCGTCTCGACCGCCGTCCACGCGCAGAGGTCATCAGCCTTGGTCTCGCAGCAGACCGGCCCGAAGCCGGCGGTGTGGAGGCCTCTCCACTTGTTGGGGTACCCCTTGCCGTCCACGCCCACCGTGATGTTGCGGTTGTTCGCCACCGACGGAGCGAAGCAGAGGCTCCCGCCGCCGAAGTCGAACACGGTGATGATGCCGACCAACGTTTGCGAGCTCACGTTCCCGAACGCACCCAGCAAGTCAGTGGGCGGGCCCGTGAACAGGTACGGCGCAACCCCGGCAATGCCTCCCCAGAACAGCCCGGTCGGGACCATCTGCCACTCGGAGGCGGCCGCTCCGGTCTGGCCCGAGTCGCACTCGAGCCACAGGTACACGGTACCCGGGCCACCCAAGGGCACCGCGGAGTAACAGACGTTCGGATCTACGCTGCTGGTGCTGATGGTCCAGCCGAAGTGGCCTGGAATCGGATCGGGATCCGACGCGAACGAGTTGGTCGCGAAGACGCAGATCGCGAGGACGGAGACCATGGTCATGAAACGCTTCATGTTGTTCCTCCGAATCGGATAGATGGGCACGCTCAGGGCATGAGGCGAATCCCCGGTCGCGCGACATACCATACCAATTTCCGCAACTCACTTCAAGCCCGGGCCGGTGCACGGCCCCCGGGCGCGATCCGTCGGGCGCCGAGGCCGATCCTTCACCGCCACCGTTCCCTCGGCCCCCCGGATCGCCGTACGACGCCGCAACCTGCTGAGATCGAGGCCGTTGGGAGGCACGTCCGGACCGGGCGGCGGCTCCCTCCACGGCCGTCCGGCCTCGTCCCGGCGCGGACCGCCCGGGGCGCCTCCCCACCCCCGTCCACCGACTACTATCGGACTCCGGGACCGCCGGGATGAGCCCGGCGGCGTTCGAGCCGGGAACCGCGGGCCCGCCTTCCGGCCCCCCGAGGCCGCTTGTGACAGAAAACGCTTGCATCCCTCAAAGCCGCCTCCTATTCTATCCCGCCGTCGTGCGACAGCAGGAGCGACATCGGGAAGTGCCTGAAATTGCAGGGCTTTGCGCGGGCGGGGGCGGAATCCGACGCCTCGACCTGGTCTCGAGGCGCACCCGTTCGATCGGGGGGTCCCGATCCTTGCGTCGAGACAGGGGACCGGCCGATTTCATCCGGTATTCGCATCTCGGAGTGCAGTTCGCCCTGATCGTCTTCCTGTCGATCTTCGGCGGAGTCCAGCTCGATCGACGGCTCGCGACCGGGAGCGTGTTCACCCTGATCGCGACGTTCGTCGGGGCCGGCATCGGGTTCTATGTCCTCTACCGAGAGACCATGTCGTCGAGATCGTCGGGGAAGTCGGATTCCGTGGGTGCTGACCGGGATGACCCTGGCGCTCGCGGTCGTGGCGGGGATCCCGACGGCACGGATCGGCGGGACGGATGAGCTCCTGATGATGGGTCTGGGAGCCGGCGTGGCGCTCGTGTCCGTACTGGGAGGGTACTTCATCGCTCAGATGGCGTTTCGGGGACCCGACCGGTTCGCGAGCAAGCTCGTCCTGGGCGGGTTCCTCATCCGTCTCGTGCTGCTGGCTCTGACGATGACCGTCATCGTGACGGTCACGCGGATCCCGCTCTCCCGTTTCGTGCTCTGGCTCGTCGCGTTCTACTTCGTTCTGCTGATGGCCGAGGCCTGGATCCTCGCGCGCGAGAGCACGTCCGCCCACCGGGAAGGCACGACCCGATGACTCTCAGCGGTGGTGATCCCGATCGCATCGACATCCTTCACCACCTGATCGATGCTCCGACCTTCCTCGGACTCGATCTCAGTCGCTACGGTATCACGAAGCACGTCTGGCTGATGTGGATCGCGTCCGCCCTCCTCATCCTCGTGATGAACGCGGTCGCCCGTCAAAAGGGACTCGTGCCCCGCGGGGTGCGGAATCTCATCGAGCCGGTTCTCCTGTTCCTGCGCGACGAGCTGGCGGTCCCGAACTTCCACGAAAAGGCCGACCGCTACGTCCCCTACATCTGGACGGTCTTCTTCTTCGTGCTCTTCTGCAATCTCCTCGGACTCGTTCCGGGGAGCGCGTCCGCCACCGGCAATCTGTCCGTGACGGCCGGCTTGGCCTGTCTGAGCTTCTTCGCGATTCACATCACGGGCATCCGGGAGAACGGCCCGGTGAAGTACTTCGCGTCGATCGTTCCGCCGGTGCCGCTCTGGCTGTGGCCGCTCCTCCTCGTCGTGGAGATCGTCGGGATCCTGGCCAAGCCCTTCGCCCTCGCGGTTCGCCTCTGGGCCAACATGAACGCCGGACACATCATCATCCTGGTGCTGATGGGCTTCATCTTCCTCTTCAAGAACTTCGCCGTGGCCGGGATCTCGGTCCTGGCCGCGACGGCGATCTACATGCTCGAGATCTTCGTGGCCTTCCTGCAGGCCTACGTCTTCGCCTTTCTCACCGCAGTGTTCATGGGCATGGCCGCCCATCCCGAACACTGATGCCCTTCACTCGCAACACCCTCTCGGAGGAAATCAACCCATGGATGGTGGACTCGCCATGATCGGTGCCGGCCTCGGTGCCGGACTCGCGACTCTCGGGGCCGGGCTCGGAATCTCCCGGATCGCCGGAAGCTCCGTGGAGAGCATCGCCCGGCAGCCGGAGGCCTCCGGTGAGATCCGCGGCAGCATGATCCTGACCGCCGCGCTCATCGAGGGTGTCGCGCTCTTCGCGTGCGCCATCTGCTTCATGATTCAGAGCAAGAGCTACTAGGTCCGCGGAACGTCGCGGTAACCGTCGACCGGAAGCCCTGATCGCGGGGAGACGGAGGGGTCGTGGCCAGAGGAATACGTCGAGGGGTCGCGCCGCTCGCGGGGTGGGCGCTGCACGCGTTGCCCGCGATGGCCGCCGACCCCCACGCGGAGGAGGGTGTCGAGGCCGCGGAGCACGGCGCTCACGAGAGCCCGAATCTGTTCAGCGTCGAACCGGGGTTGATGATCTGGACGGTGATCACCTTCCTGGTGGTCCTGACCATCCTTCGTCTGACGGCGTGGGGGCCGATCCTCTCGTCCCTCGCCGAGCGCCAGCGGAACATCGAGGGCGCGATCGAAAGGGCCCGGCAGACCAAGAACGAGGCGGACGCCCTTCTCGCCAAGTACGAGACGATGCTCGAGTCGGCCCGCGACGATGCCCACGAGATCCTCGAGGAGGCGAGAAAGGACGGGATCAAGGTCCAGGAGGAGATCCGCGCGCGGGCGCTGCAGGAGGCCGAGGAGTTCAAGGCGCGCGCTCACCGGGAGATCGAGCTCGCCACCGACGGCGCACTCGAGGAGATCTGGAGCCAGACGGCGAGCATCTCGACCCAGCTCGCCGAGCGCATTCTGGGCCGGACCATCCGGGAGGCCGACCAGGAGCGGCTCGTTCGCGAGCTGATCGAGGAGATGCGCACCGAGGTCACCAGAGAGTCGGGGAACGGATCCTCACCGAGGGAGGCTTGATGTCGGTCAACCCGGTCGCGCGCGTGTACGCCGAGGCCCTGTTCGGGATCGCCCGGGACCGGTCCCGGGTGGAGGAGATCCTGCAAGAGCTCGAGGGGTTTCTGGAGATCGTGCGCGACAATCGGGAGATCGAGCTCTTCCTGTCCTCTCCGGTGCTCGACCCGTCCGAGAAGATCACCCCCCTCACGAAGGCAATGGAGGGGCGGTTTACCGAGTCGGTGATCGACTTTCTCTGCCTGCTCGTGCAGAAGAGGCGCATCGAGGACCTGCCCCGGATCGTCGAGGGCTACCGTTCCCTGGCCGACGAGCACGCGGGGCGAAGCCGGATCTCCGTCCGCACGGCGACCCCCCTGCCGGACTCCCTCCGGAAGGAGTTCGACGACGCGCTGCGCTCGGCCCTGGAGCGAACCATCTTGGTCGAGGCCGAGATCGACCCCACCCTCACCGGGGGAGCGGTCGTCAGCATCGGCGACACGGTGTACGACGGCAGCATCCGAGGCCGCCTCAACCGGTTCCGGAAGCAGATCATGAGGAGTGCAGGCTATGAGAATAAGGGCTGAGGAGATCGCCTCGGTCATTCGTCGGGAGATCGAGAGCTACCGCTCGACCCTCGACGTTTCCGACACCGGAACCGTGCTGGAAGTCGGGGACGGGATCGCCCGAATCCACGGCCTCACGAACGCCAAGGCCGGGGAGATGCTCGAGTTCGAGAACGGGATCTTCGCGCAGGTGATGAACCTGGAAGAGGCCTCGATCGGTGCCGTGATTCTCGGAGACTATCTCAATATCAAGGAGGGGATGTCCGTCAAGGCCACCGGCCGGCTCCTCTCCGTTCCGGTGGGGGACGCCATCGTCGGCCGGGTGATGAACCCGCTCGGACAGCCGATCGACGGCCTGGGTCCGATCCAGACGGACGGGACCCGCCCGCTCGAGGTCATCGCCCCCGGGATCGCGGAGCGACAGCCGGTGAAGCAGCCGCTCCAGACCGGCATCAAGGCCATCGACGCGATGACCCCGATCGGCCGCGGCCAGCGCGAGCTCATCATCGGCGACCGGAAGACCGGAAAGACCACGATCGCCATCGACACGATCATCAATCAGAAGGAAGAGAACGTCCTCTGCTTCTACGTGGCGATCGGTCAGAAGGAGTCGACCGTGGCGGGCGTGGTCGACGTGCTGTCCCGTCACGGAGCCATGGACTACACGGTCGTGATCAACGCCTCCAGCTCCGATCCCGCGCCGCTCCAGTACATCGCCCCCTATGCGGGTTGCGCGATGGCCGAGCACTTCATGTACGAGAACCGGGACACCCTCGTCATCTACGACGACCTCACGAAGCAGGCGCAGGCCTATCGCCAGCTCTCCCTGCTCCTGCGCCGTCCGCCGGGTCGCGAGGCGTATCCGGGCGACGTCTTCTACCTGCACTCTCGCCTTCTGGAGCGGGCGGTGAAGCTCTCCGACGACGAGGGAGCGGGATCGCTCACGGCGCGCCCCATCATCGAGACGCAGGAGGGCGAGGTCTCCGCCTACATCCCGACAAACGTGATCTCGATCACCGACGGGCAGATCTACCTGCTTCCCGATCTCTTCAACGCCGGGATCCGCCCCGCCATGGACGTGGGCATCTCGGTCTCCCGCGTCGGGGGGAACGCCCAGATCAAGGGGATGAAGAAGGTCGCGGGAACGCTCCGTCTCGATCTGGCCGCGTTCCGCGAGCTCGAGGCCTTCGCACAGCTCGGCACCGAGCTCGACGCCGCCACCCAGGCCCAGCTCGACCGGGGGGCCCGGATGGTGGAGCTGTTGAAGCAGGGACAGTACACGCCGATGCACGTGGCCGATCAGATCATCTCGATCTACGCCGGAACCCAGGGGCTTCTCGATCGGGTTCCCATCGACCGGATCCGAGAGGTCGAGGAGAGGATTCTCACGCAGATCCGCTCGAGCCACCCCGAGCTCCGGAACGCGATCCTCGAGGCGCGCGTCATCGAGGGCGAGAACGAGACGAAGCTCAGGAAGCTCCTGGAAGAGGTCGTCGAGGGCTTCCTGTCGGGGAAGGCGGTGGACCCCCGCTAGTCCGGGGTCCCCGGGGAGGGAAGGCGCATGGCGCAGGCAAAGGTCCTCATTAAGCGTCGGAAGTCCGTCCGCAACACGGAGAAGATCACCCGCACCATGGAGATGGTGTCGACGGTGAAGTACAAGCAGTCCTACGGGCGGATCGCGAGCTCCGGACCCTACCAGGAGAAGCTCCGGGAGCTGATGGCGGACCTGGCCGGCGCGGGGGCTCGGGCCTCCCATCCCCTGCTCGAGTCCCGGGAGGTTCGCAGGAGCCTGATCCTGCTCCTCACCTCCAACCGGGGACTCTGCGGCGCCTACAACGCGAACCTGATCGCCACCGCCCGCGAACGCCTCGAGCTCGAGCGGGGGGAGGGGGCGGAGGCCACGCTCGAAATCGTGGGCAAGAAGGGGGCGCAGTACTTCCGCTTCATCGGACAGCCGATCGGGGCGGAGCACCACCACTTCTCCGACCGGCCCCGGTTTCCCGACGTGAACGCCCTCGCCGAGGACTACATCGAGCGCTACACGACCGGTGAGATCGATCGCGTCGTCATCGTCTATCAGAAGTTCTTCTCGGCCGGGCGGCAGCGCCCGGTGGCGGAGGTCCTGCTTCCGCTGGTCGCCGAATCGGTCGCCGAGGAGACGGCGGGGGGCACCGTCGCCGGAGTGGCGGCGGCGCCTCGCGGCGAGGTCGACTACATCTACTCGCCCGATCCGGATTCGCTGATGCGGGAGCTCATGCCGGCGTATTTCAAGACGACGATGTACAACGACTTTCTCCATGCGGCCGTCGGTGAGCACCTCGCCCGCATGGTGGCGATGAAGAACGCGACCGATGCGGCGAACAAGCTCATCCGGACCCTGACGAGAATGTACAATCGGGCCCGCCAGTCCCAGATCACGAACGAGATCGCGGAGCTCATGGGCGGCGTCGAGGCCCTCAAGTAAAGCGGACCCCCGGTTCGCGCGGAGTGGAGGCCGATGGAAGGCACGGAAGGCAAAGTAGAAGGAAAGATCGTCCAGGTCATCGGATCGACTCTGGACGCCGAGTTCCCCAAGGGACGGCTCCCCGAGATCTACGATGCCCTCGTGGCCGACATCGCGCGGCCGGAGGGGACGGAGCGTCTGACGTGCGAGGCGCAGCTGCACCTGGGCGGGAACCGGGTGCGGGCCATTGCTCTGGGATCGACCGACGGGCTCGTGCGCGGCCAGAGCATCTGGAACACCGGTGACTCGGTCACCGTGCCGGTGGGGGACTCGGTGCTCGGCCGGGTCTTCAACCTCCTCGGCGAGCCGATCGACAAGAAGGGGCCGGTGGAGGTGACCGAGCGGCGGCCGATCCATCGGTCCCCGCCCGAGTTCAAGGACCTCGAGCCGAAGACACAGATCTTCGAGTCGGGCATCAAGGTGGTGGATCTGCTCGCCCCGTACGTGAAGGGCGGAAAGACGGGTCTCTTCGGGGGCGCGGGGGTCGGCAAGACCGTCATCATCCAGGAGCTGATTCACAACATCGCCGCGGTGCACGGCGGCTACTCCGTGTTTGCGGGCGTCGGCGAGCGCACGCGCGAGGGCAACGACCTCTGGCTCGAGATGACCGAGTCGGGCGTCATCGACAAGACCGCCCTCGTGTTCGGACAGATGAACGAGCCGCCGGGGGCGCGCCTGCGCGTCGGGCTCTCCGCGCTGACCATGGCCGAGTACTTCCGGGATCGATCCGGGGCCGATGTCCTCCTCTTCATCGACAACATCTTCCGGTTCACCCAGGCGGGCTCGGAGGTGTCGGCGCTCCTCGGCCGCATGCCATCGGCGGTGGGCTACCAGCCGACGCTCACGACCGAGATGGGCGATCTCCAGGAGAGGATCACGTCGACGCAGCACGGGTCGGTGACCTCGATCCAGGCGATCTACGTGCCGGCGGACGACTACACCGACCCCGCCCCCGCCACCGCGTTCACGCACCTCGATGCCACGACGAACCTCTCCCGCCCGATCGCGGAGAAGGGCATCTATCCCGCGGTGGACCCTCTCGAGTCGACCAGCCGGATCATGGACCCCTCGATTCTCGGCGAGGAGCACTACGCCGTGGCCCAGGCGGTCAAGCAGACCCTCCAGCGCTACAAGGACCTGCAGGACATCATCGCCATTCTCGGGATGGACGAGCTGTCGGAGGACGACAAGGTCCTCGTGCAGCGGGCCCGGAAGATGGAGCGATTCCTGTCCCAGCCGTTCCACGTGGCCGAGCAGTTCACGGGGATGCCCGGCAAGTACGTCAAGCTCGAGGAGACGGTGCGCTCCTTCAAGGCGGTGGCGGACGGGGAGTACGATCACCTTCCCGAGCAGGCCTTCATGTACGTCGGCACGATCGAGGAGGCCGTCGAGAAGGCCAAGTCCCTCGGGGCGATGGTCTGAGGAGCTCCGCGGACCGAGAGACGAAGGAGAGACGAGCGCGATGGCGGCCAAGAAGCTCCGCTGCACGGTGGTGACTCCGGAGAAGTCCCTTCTCGACGAGGAGTTCGACGCCGTGACCGTTCCGGCCTGGGACGGGGAGGTGGGGATCCTCCCCGGTCACGCGCGT
Organism: bacterium; assembly: GCA_025774805.1. GTDB lineage: Bacteria > ARS69 > ARS69 > ARS69 > ARS69 > JALGZR01. The sequence goes on along the minus strand of JALGZR010000019.1, from coordinate 66,698 downwards.
CTCCTCGCCAAGCTCGGTCTCGGCGAGCTGCGCATGTCCCGGGGCGATCGGACCGAGGTCCTCTTCATCGAGGGCGGATTCGTACAGGTCGCCGACGACAAGGTCACCGTGCTCACCGACGGCGCCTGTCAGCTTCAGGACATCGACGTCAGCGGAGCCTCGGCCGAAGTCGATTCCCTGCGGGGACAGGGGCAGGGCGAGAAGTTCGCGACCGCGAAGCACCGCCACCTCACGATGAAGCGCATCAAGGACCGCTTCAACCGGAGCTGAGACTCCCCTCACCGGGATTGACTGCCCTCGGGCTTTCCGCGAGACTACGGACGCTCACCAGCCAGTCTCACGCTGAATCAAGGTAGGGCCGTAACATGAACTCGAAACCTCGTTTCACGTGCGTTCTCTTTGTCGCGTCGGCGTGGCTGCTGGCGCCGGCCGGGGCCGGGGCGGAAGAGGAAGGGATTGTCCCCAGCGCCCCCGCGAAGGAGACGGGGGCACGGGCCGGCGCTTCCGTCTCCGGCGGAGGAGGCTCCGGTGACAGCTATTGGGGAGAGATCCCCGAATCGTCGAGCGCGAACACGGTCGCTCAGGAGCCGGTTGGCCGCCCCGCATGGGAGTACGTCGTCGACCTTCCCGTCTACGTCGCGAGCATTCCGATCGAGGCTCTCAACATGCTCGCCGAAGGGGGCGCTCACGCGTACAACTCGACGATCGTGCAGGAGCTCGTCCACCTCTTCCCGATCAAGATCGGTCCCACATATCTCTCCGGCGGGATCGGCCTCGGGAGCCAGGACGGATTCGGCGGGAACATCTCTTTCGATACGCCGAACTTCCTCAACGAGGACGGCAAGCTCAAGATCAAGCTTGCCGGGAGCACGAAGGGCCAGGGCAAAGCGATCCTCGGTGTACGGCATCCCCGCGGTGAGCGAGTGATGATCGAGGCCGGAGGCGGATACCGGTCCGACATCAACTCACGCTTCTACGGGATCGGTCCCCAGGACCGGCTCACCCGAGATCGCAAGTCGTTCTATCGCGAAGAGCAGGCCTGGGGAGGGTTGAGCGTCGAGCGCCATCTGGGCGCGAGCGGTTTCGCGTTGAAGTTCTCGGGGATCTTCAGCGGCGTGTCCGCGAACGGCACTGAGGATTCCGACGACCCCCGCCTCTCAGACCCCAACGCCACCGAGCCCGGAGGCGAGGGCGGGTTCGCCGATGAGCTCGCCGCGGAAGTGAGCAACGGCCGGCCGTTCGTCGGCTACCGTGACCGCTCCGACGGCATGACCTACACGGCCGAGCTCTCGTTCGACAATACGGCCGAAGCAGGGCGCCCCGAGAGCGGCACCGTACTCCGAGGCAAGATCGGCTACTTCTCCGCCAGCGGCGATGACGACGTGCAGTTCCTCATATACCGTGGGGAAGCTCAGCAGTTCGTCCCGCTCTGGTTCTCGAGGCGGACACTCGCACTTCGCGGCTATATCGAAAAGCTCGAGGACCGGGGCAACGACCCGATCCCGTTCCAGCGCCTGCTCACGAACGACGATCCCGACGTCTTCCGCGGGTACCACGACTACCGGTTCCGCGACACGGGGATCTGGGCAGTGACGGCCGAGTACCGCTGGCCGCTCTGGGCGCTCAACCATGTGAACGGCTTCGGTCTCGACGCCTACGCCTTCGCCGACTTCGGTCAGGTCTTCCCCGAGCTCGACGTGGCCGGCGACGACATCACCACGTCGTACGGAGGTGGTCTTCGTATTGCCGGAATGGGCAACTTCATCGGGCGACTCGAAGTCGGTCACAGCAACCAGGAGACCATCTTCCGCCTGCGGGCCGATCAGCTCTTCCAGTTCGGCAAGGGTGGTCTCTTCCACGGCCGCAACCCCGTTCCCGAGCGATAAGGAGGCGTGACGATGAAACGCGCATTTTTCGCCGCCGCCCTTCTTTGCGGCTCCTTTGCCGGGACGGCCGTTGCGGCCGACGAGCTCACCGACGAACCCATCGTGTGGTACGCCGACGACCAGAGCGACATCGCGAAACCCCGAAAACGGGATCCGGATCTCCGGGCCGATCAAGTTCATTCGACTCTCACGCGCCCGACCCGACGGAACTTTCGCTTCTCTACCTGGATTCGCGATCTCGGCGGTGACAGGTGGCGCCCGGCGCAGAACTGCAACGCGCTCGGCGAAGTGCCGAACTCGACGTGGTTCACCAACCGGATCGGGCTCTTCCCCATGACACCGGCGGAAGTGGCCCAAGGACCGGGGGAGGGAACCGGTCCCGATCGGAGCGGACCGTGGACGATCGTGAGCGCCAAGACCGAGGGCGTCACGCCGGGCTTCAACATTCGTGATGCCAAGGGCGACGTGTACTTGGTCAAGTTCGATCCTCCGGGGTATCCCGGCCTCACCAGCGGATCCGGTGCGATCGTCTGCCGGATTCTTCACGCCGCGGGCTACAACGTTCCGGACGACAACGTCGTCACGTTCCGACGAAGCGACCTCGAGATCGGCGACAACGTGAAGATCAAGATCGATCGAAGTACCGAGCGGACCATGACCAGCTCCGATCTCGACGACATCCTGGCGGAGGTCGAGCAGGCCCCCTCGGGAGAGTATCTCGCCATCTCGAGCAAGTTCATATCGGGAACGCCGGTCGGACCTTTCGACTACAAGGGCAGGCGAAGCGACGATCCCAACGACAAGATCAAGCACGAGGATCGGCGCGATCTGCGCGGCCTGCGACTGCTCGCGGGCTGGGTCAACCACTTCGACACGAAGCAGCACAACACCCTCGACCTCTACGTCGAGGAAGACGGCAAGCGTTTCGTACGCCACTATCTGATCGATTTCGCGAGCTCGCTCGGCAACGGGGCTCACGGCCCCGTCCCCAAGAACGGGATGGAGTACGGGTTCGACTTCTGGCAGACAATGGGGCGGCTCTTCACCGTCGGTCTGAAAGAGGACGACTGGCGCCGGCTCGAACGGCCGGCGGGCCTCGACGAAGTCGGGTACTGGAGCGCCGAGTACTACAACCCGGGCGGATTCAAGCCGCTCACACCGAACACCGCTTTCGCGAAGATGACCCAGCAAGACGGCTACTGGGCCGCGAAGATCATCACCGCGTTCCGCGACGAGCATCTCGAGGCGGTCTGCCAGACAGCGAAGTACCAGAACCCGAGCGCCGCCAGCTACGTGGCGAGGGTGCTCGCCGAACGGCGCGACATGATCGGTCGGGAGTGGTTCCAGAAGGTCTGTCCCATCGACTACTTCCGGGTGGAAGGAGGATCGGTGAGGGCCGTGGATCTCGGGATCGACCGTGGCCTCTGGACGGCCGCCGAGTCGCGCTATCGCGTGAAGACCGCTACGGTCGACGAAGATCGCGATCCCGTGGGCGGCTGGTCGGAATGGCAAGAGATCCGCGCCCTCGAAGTCGCCGTGCCCTCGGGCGGCGGCGAGTTCTCGGCCATCAAGTTCCAGGTCGACCGGGGGGACGGGTTCGGCCCGTCGGTCGTCGCCTACGTGAGCGGCGGCGGGCGCCTGGTGGCGGTCGATCGCTCGAACGAGTAAGGCACGAGATCGTCGTTGGGGAAGAAGCCCCCGAGACCCCTTGGTCCCGGGGGCTTCGAAGTCTCACATCAGGGCTCAGCCCCCGCCGGACGGCGGGTTCCGCGTGCCCCGGTAGAGAACCTTGACCCGCCCCCAGGATCTTCCCCCGATGCCGCCTTCGACGGGAGTCGCTCCGCACCCGACGGGGAAGGCGCCGACGAGACCGCAGCCGCTCTGGCCCGCGGTCGCGGGCGACTGGGAGTCGAGAGTGTAGTCCCCGGTGGGCCAGGAAGAGGCGCCGCAGGTGTCCGGGTCGCAGAACATCGGATCCCCGTCGAAGTTGTCCGGCCCGTAGATCAGGGTTCCTCCTCCCGAGACGGCCTCCTCACCTCCCTCGACCAGGGAGCAGTCGATGTCGAGCGTTCCGCCGTACTCCACGCGAGCGGGGTTCATCGCCGTGCACCCCCCACTGAGGATCGAGTTGCGGACGGTCGCGTCGGACGTCGGACCGACGTAGAGATGCTGTCCCCACCCGGGCGCCGCGTTGTTCACGAGCGTGCAGCCCGTAAGTAAGGCCCCGCAGCGGTTCGCGTCGAGCTCGATGGCTCCGCCGCCTCCGACCTGCGACACGTTGCCGTCGAAGAGACAGTCGACCAGCGTGACGCGCGGATCGTTGCCGAGACCGATCCCGCCGCCGGCCCACGCCCGATTGCCGACGAACACGCACCGCGTGAAGACGGGCTCCGCTTCCGCCTTGACGAGGACCCCTCCCCCGCCCGCCTCCGTGACCCGATTGTCCGCGAAGACGCAGTCGTTCACGATGGCGTTCGAGCGCGTGATCGAGGCGCCTCCCCCGGCGTGCAACGCCTCGTTGTCCAGAACGATGCACCTCTCGACCGTCGCGTCGCAGAACCGGCGGAGGACGAATCCTCCTCCGTACCAGCCCGACTCCCCGTGGACGAACACGCAGTCCGTCAGCGTGATGTCACAGTCTTCCCAGGCGAGGAGTCCCGCGCCGAATCCCTGGAAGCCGGTTCGGTTCCCGTCGAACACGCAGTCCGTCACGACGGGATGGCTTCCGTACGCGATGAGAATGCCGCCGCCGCCGCTCTCGGGGAACGGACCCTCGACGAAGCCCCCGACGATCGTGATCCCCTCGATCCGCGAGGCCGGTGTCTCCCCGGCATCGAGTCGAAAGGCGCGATGGGGGTCCCCACTGGACCCCTCGCAGTCGATCGTGCAGGCGCCGGGCCCGTTGCGCGAGCGAACGACGAGGTCCTTTCCGAAGAAGCGGACGTCGCGGTTCCCGTTCCCGGTGAAGACCCCGTCCTCGAGAACGATCACGTCTCCGGCGTCCGCGGAGTCGACGGCGGCCTGAATCGTCGGGAAGTCCCCGAGACCGTCGGCGCGGACGGAGTGCTCCGCGGCCCCGAGGGGGGCGACCGCCGCGAGAAGGGCCGCGACGACCGGAGTGGAGAGGCGGGACCCGCGCGGGAGCGCGCCGTCGGGAAAGCGCATGGACGATCGACCTCCGTACCCTGCGATTCTCGCACGGTACGGTCCCGCATCACAACCCGACCGCTTCCGGTGCGCGCCGGCCGGCCGGCAGGTCTCCCCGGAGAGCTCCGGACCGTGCGCAGAAGGCGGGCCAAGCTCCTCCGACACGTCTCCCCGAGCGCTTGCCGGGCGGCACGAGGCGGTCACGGAGAACCGCCCCGCGCCCACTTCCCGGCATGGTGACTCTCGACCGTCGGTCGGCCGAGGCGTCTAGCGATAGATCGCCTTGACCTTGCCCCAGGAGTCGGCCTCGACCGCGACCGGCCCCGCGCCGTACGCGATGTCGTCGAGCGAGTAGTGGCTGTCGGAGCCCGAGACGATCGCGATTTCGATGTCGGTGAAAGAGACCGGGCTCACGATCCCGAAGTAGCTCTCTCCACCGTTCGGGCCCCCTGGTACCAGGTAAGGGACTCCGTTGATGGTGAGCTCCACGCTTCCTCCGCCGGCCTCGATGTCGATGAGATAGAGCCCGAACGCGTGGAGGAACGTGTTGAAAGACAGCGTCACGAAGGCGGAGACGCCCCCGAGATCCGTGTCCGCGGACAGGTACTTGAAGCCGCCCGGGGTCGTGTTGTGGTTGCCGTTGCCGCAATCGACACCGAGCACCTTAAGCGCGGCGGGGGTCGCCGTGGCGTCGAAGTGGTCGAACGACAGAAACGTCTGTGCGCCGCTGCTGCAGTCGCCCACGAGCGGCTCGTCCTCGAAATCCTCGGTGGTCACGCTGCCGGCGGCGGCGAGGAAGTCGGCCTGGTTGTCGAAGATCATGACGCCGGGGTGCGGAGCAACGGGATCCGACGGATCCCGGATGGTGCCGTCGCCGAACAAGGGATTCCCGTCGCGGTCGAACCCGCTGGCGTGCGCCGGTCCGAAGGCGAGAATCAGGAGTGCGAAGACAGAAGCAATGCGCATGACAGAGACCTCCCTTCCGGCTGAGAGCAGCCGTTGGGATGATGGACCCTCGGGGGGATCGAAAGCAAGCCGCGAGCGGCAGACTATCCGCAGCCTCGCAACGAGCCTGGCGAGAAATGCAGGATAGCCCGGGCTAGAACGGCGGCATCCCCGGTGGGAACCGCACGAGACGGTCCCGCCGCCCGCTTTCCGCCGCGTGATTCCAGCCGAGCCCTTCGAGGAGGGCGATCCGCCGCTCGTAGAGATCCCGCTCCGGCTTCTCGGCGTCGGCGATATGCCGGTCGAGCATCGCGAGAGCGCTGCCGAGACGTCCGTGCAATCGCTCCCGATCCAGTGCGAGCTCGAGTCGCTCCTCGTCGTCGGGATCGACCCACCGGTCGTACTCGTCGAAGGCGATTTCGAACGCACGGACGTGATCGTCCTCGGGATCGATCGCGCCGTCGGCCGATCGTGCCGCCCTATCCCGCGCTACCTCGTGGATTGCGCCGGCTTTGCGGCGAAGCGCCTCGCGCAGAGCACTCCGCCTCGCCTTCATCTCCTTGTGCTTCGCCCGGGCCGCGGGATCCTCCTCGTCCACCGTGACGCCGAAGTGCGCCGCGAGCTCCTCCGTGTCGACGCGGTCGATCACCCGGTCGGCCGCCTTCACGACCGCCCCCGCGTCCTTCTTCTCTCCTTCCTCGTCGGAATCGAGGCGACGGAGCTTGGCCACGAGTACGGGAAGGTGGTGCGGCCACTCGTCCAGGATCTCGTCTGCGAGCGCGTCGAAGGCCTCGACGTTCTCCTCGCCGGTGAGCGTCTCGAGCCGCTCCACCTTCAGGTCGCGTACCTCCTCCGCGAGCTTCTCCAGCTCGCTCCTCTCGTCCGCCGCCTCGTCCTCGGCGGCGTCGGAATCCTCCGGGGTGGCCGGGGAGGGAGGCACCGCCATCGTCACCGGGTACCCCCCGGGCCTCCGGCCGGATCCGGACAGCGAGGTGTCGCTCTCGCCAAACGTCACCGATCCCAGGAGGATGTCCCCCTCCTTCGCCTCCTCGGGAAGCGCATCGGGACCGGGCACCGCGATCACGAGACGGGCCGTCTCCCCTGCCGCGAGCCGGCGCGTGCCGAACGGGTCCCGGTCCTCCATCGCGGCGGCGGCGTCACGGTGAAAGGAGAGCGAGATCGGCGGGTCCAGCTTCCGGTCGAGAAGCACGGCCACGCTCTCGATCGCCTCGAGCGCCGCCGGATCGTCGTGTCGCACGTGGTACCGCAGCGTGTAGTCGCCTTCGTCGAGCGACACCGTCTCGTCGATTCCCCCCGCGCCCACGGCGACGCGCCGGCCGTTCGCGTCGTGGATCATCCAGAGCTGCGACTCGTACGTGTCCTCGATGTGCGGAAGCGCGCTCATCGCGGGCACGACCGAGAACTCCCCTTTCTCCGCGACGGCCACGTCGTACGTCGCGATCATCTCGTAGACCTGGCGCTCCTTCGAGAGACGGTCCCGCTCCGGGCCGAGCGCCCGGATCTCGGTCTCGGACGGCCGGAGCGGGCGCCGCAGTGTCTTCAGCGAGCCGGACGGGGAGAGCGACTCGCTCCGCAGAGGAGCCGTCACGTCGAGCGGCACGGCGATCCCGGCCCCGTCGAGCGCGATGCGCTCGTCGGCCGGCACGATTCCGTGAAACTCGACCTCGAGTTCGAACTCCGACTCCCCGAGACTTCGCCAGTCCTGAGCGACGGCAAGCTCGAGCGTCCGCTCACCGACGACCGGGATCGTGCGGACGACCTCCGCGTCCTCCCGGAAGCCGATCCAGCGGCGGAAGCTGTGGGAAGAATATGCCTCCCCCTCGACGAGCTGGACCGTGTGGAGGATGAGGCGGCGCGAGGTGTCGTCGTCGAGACGGCGAAGCGTGAGGTCGGCCCACGTGGCGCCGAACGGAACGGCGAGGAAGCGCCGCTCGACCTGGCCCGGGACGAAACGGAGAGTGTCCCGGTAGATCCACTCCGACCCGACCTCCAAGGGGAGCGTGCGGATGACCGTGATCGGCACCCGGAAGAGAGGACCGAGACGGGGATCGCGGGCGTCCAGGCCCCGGATCTCGGCCCAGTGGGCGCCCGGCGGAAGCCCGGTCGGATCCACCCGCACGTCGAAGCTCCGCCCTCCGTGCATGAGGAGGACGGCGTCGGCGACCTCCACCCAGGGCTCGGACGGCTCGAGGAGCACGCGCGTCTCGTACTCGACCTTGTCGCGATTGTCGGCCTCCTCCGGAAAGACCGGATCGACGGTCACGGAGGAGAGGAAGGGACGGTCGTTCTCGAAGGGCTCGCGCAGGTAGATACCTCGACCTCCCGCCTTCGCGGCGACGGAGATCTCGAAGCGCACGTCCCCGTCCGATCGGCCGGCGTGCTCGAGGAGATGCTCCCAGGCCCGGTCGATCTGCACCGTGCCGGCGCCCTCGTCCCACGGCGTCATGCCGGGAAGAGGACGCGCCGTGTTCGCGAGGGCGCGCCGGACCGTGTGCGGCGTGTAGGGGACCCCTTCGGCCTTCATCCCGGAGAGGAGGAGCGCGATGCCCCCGCAGACGCTGGGCGCCGCCATGGACGTGCCGTTCATGAGCGCGTTTCCGCGCAACGTCCAGTTCGGAACCGGAGAGATCGCGGCGCCGGGAGCGCTGAAGTCGACGCCGAGGAAGCCGTCCGGCACGGGACCCCGGCTCGACCAGGGGTATTGCAGTTCGTCGTAGGGATCCCGGACCGAGTACTGTGCCGCCATCATCGGAGGAGAGATCGCGGCTCCGATACCCAGTGTGGCCGAGGACGTGCCCCCCGGACCGCCGACGGAGGAGAGCGCCGGCCCCGAATTCCCGGCCGTCGAGACGAAGATCACCCCGTCGTCGTTGACGATCTCGCCGCGCAGATCGTCGATCCGGCCGTAGTCGGGCATGGCGGTCGGACCGCCGTACGACATGTTGATGAGATCGGCGTCGTGCTGCCGGGTCACGACGAGTCCCCGAACGTCTCCGGTCCCGACCGAGGTCGATCCGAGACGCGTGTCGCCGATCTTCACCGTCACGAGCTGCGCCCCGGGGGCGATGCCGTTCATCTCCGGACGGTCGGGGTCGTGCGCGGCCACGATTCCGGCCACGTGAGTTCCGTGGGCGCCGGCGTCCGCGACGATCGAGAGCAGGTCGCCCTCTTTGTATACGTTGATCACGTAGTTCAGGAGATCCTCTTCTCCGAACGTGGCCCAGCGCCGCTCATCGCGGAAACTCGTGAGCGAGGTCTCGTCCTCGAAGTCGCCGTCCTCGTCGGTGTCGATCGCGGCCTGCCAACGCTCCCCGTCGTGGAACACGACGCAGTCGTACACGGGACCCGGATCGTCCCAGTCCTCTGCGAGCGCGTTCAGCCTCTCGAGACGCGCCTCCAGCTCCTCTCGCCACTTCCGGTCCTCACCCGCCGGCTCGGGGTGAGCGTCTTTCCAATCGGCGAGCTCCCGGTTCGCCGTCTCCACCGCGATCCGGTGGCTCTCGTCCCAGTCCTCTCTCCGCTTCTCCTTCAGGCGGGTCACCAGACCGCGCGGGAACAGCTCGTACGCCGGCTTGAGCCCCAGGTGGTACTCCCCCGTGGGACAGCTCCAGTCGGGATGCGGTCTCAGCCGCCGTCCGGAGAGGCCGTCGAGCGTCCCCTCCTCGAGCTGCCGGCGCGTCGAGGTGTCGACGTCCCCGCTGCCCGAGCCGTCGATCACGTCGATGATCTTCGGCTTGCCGTCGGTCGTGACCTGCAGTCCCGGGGCACCGGGATCCACCCCGCTGTCGAAGATGACGACGATCACGCCGCGGCCGTCGTACTCCGGGTGCTCCGCGAGGAACCGATCGACGCCGGTCTCGGCCTTCGGCAGAAGCGCCGTCGCCGGAAACGAGGGCTCGGTGGAGGGAGCCGGAGCGGGAAGGGTCAGGACCATTGCGAAGAGCGGGAGGATCGGTACGAGAGCGGATCGGACCATCGTCATGGGAAAACTCCGTCGGAAGCGGGACGGCCAGAAAGTGGAGAGTCGGGCGATGATAGATCACGGGAAGGGACGAGGGCGACCTTGGCCTGCGCTTCTCACCATGCCCTGCTGCGGCAGCGGTTCGCCGCGGCCTCGCGACGAGCCTGGTGAGAGGCGAAGGACGGGGGCACCCGCAATCAGTCTACTCTCCGTCGGCCTCCCCGGCCTCTTCTTCCTCCGACCGCTCTTCCTCTTCCCATCCGCGCAGGGCCGCGTCCCACTCTGCGAGCTCCGCTTCGACGTGACGGACCTCCAGCGGCGGGACCACCTCGCAGCTCCGGACCTCGTAGGCATTCGTTGCGCTCTTGAGGACCGCCTCGATCCGGACGTGGACCTCGTCGCCCGTGGCCGCGTCCCGCACCCGCTCGAAGAGGGTGACCGAGCGCCAGAGTTCCGCGTCGAGCGGATCCTCAGGGCTCAGCCGCCCCCGGGGCAGCGCCCGATCCGCGGTCTCGAGGACACGCAGGTACGCGGGAAGCAGCTCGGGACGCGAGATCGAGTGGGAGTTGACCGTCTCGCTCCAGTCGATCTCTCCGGAGCCGGATCCCTGATGGTACGCGGTTTCGAGGTCGGGAAAGCGGATCTCGAACGGAAGAGCGGGGCAGATCACCGGTCCCTGTGCGCACCGCGCCCGGTAGAAACCGACGACCTCGGAGATCTCCAGGGGATGAAAGGCCCTTGCCCCCTCTTTCACGCGGGGAAGATGCCAGACGAGGAGACGGATCGCGGAGGCGAGCTGGCCCTCCGGACCCTCGGATCCCCCGGTCCAGCGCGCCTCTCCCTTCCAGGCCTGGATCTCGTGCAGACGGACTTCGAGAGTCACGCGGCGAGTCGTGAGGTCCCCCGACACCGGTCCTTCCCCAGCCCGATCCGGCAGGACCTTCCGGCGGTGGACCCGGGTGGCGACGGCGACCCCGACAGGGGCCCAGGTGTCGGCGTCGGCACGATTCAGACCGCTCTCCAGCCCGACCTCGGGCAGCTTCCGCGCGGCGTGAGGCCCGGCGTCCTCGGTCTCCACCCGAACCGTCAGGCGAACGGAGGAGCGCTCGGGGTCGAAGCGGTATCCGCGGTGTTCCAGGAGCTCGCGGGTCATCGCGGTGAGCCGCGCCCCGAGCTCCTTCCCCTCCGGAGCGGGCGGGCCGGTCGCGGCCGGTCCGTCACCGGCCGGGGCGACCACCACGACCGATCCCAGCACGGCCGGCATCTCGCCGGGACTCGCGAGACACGCCCCCCGGACCAGAGGCCGAAACGCGCCGTCGGGTCCCGTCGACGCGCAGCCGGCGGCGATCGCCGCAAGCGGCGCGGACAGGAGGACGACGCGAACGGACGGGGCCAACGCGCACCGGATGCGAGCGTTCATGGGCGTTTATCCAAGAGCCTTCCCCTCCGGTCGGAATCCCGTCTTCCGCGGGCGGGCCGGACGGTCCACTTCCGATGCCACCGAGCGAGACTATAAGTGCATTCGACGAGAGCGCCAACGGGAGGCGGGTGCCTCCGGGGGGATCAGGACGAACGGGGGGTCGAGGGGGCCCGGCGAGGCGCGGACGGCCACCTCTCCACAGTGCTGCGAAGGTCGTCGGTCAGAATCGGCTTGGCCAGGAAGCCGTCCATGCCCGCCGCCAGACAGCGATCCCGATCTCGGGTCTCGTCGTTGGCCGTCATGGCGATGATCGGGGTGTGGCGCCCCGATGCTCGCTCGCGCTCGGGGAGGCGGGCCGCCGCCTGATAACCGTCGAGAACGGGCATGCGGCGGTCCATGAGGACCATCGCGTAGGCTCCGCTCGCGTGCCGGTCGATCGCCTCGGCCCCGTTCTCCGCGGTGTCCACCTCGCACCCGAGCTTCTCGAGCATGGATCGCCCGACGCGGAGGTTTATCGGTTGTCGTCCACGAGAAGTACGCGCTTGGTGTGAGCCGAGGCGGGATCGGCGGGCGGGGGACCGGAGGTCTCCTTCCCGGCACGCAGCTCGGGAGGACAGGGGAGAATCGTCGAGTCCTTCAATGTGTGCTGCGTGACGAGAACGCGCTTCTTTCCGGTCGCGCGCCCTCCCACCACGACCGAGAGCATGTCCTTGAGCGCCGTTTCCCGGACGGGCTTCACGAGGTAGCCGGAGAATCCGATCTCCTGCAACCGCTTCGACTGACCCTGCTCCCCGACGGACGCCAGGTAGATGAGCTCCGTGGCCGCGAGGTTTGCCTGCCCCTTCACCAGGGCTCCGAAGGCCTCCGCATCCAGGTTCTCGAGGTTCGAGCTGAGAATCACGACCTGATAGGGGTCGTCCTTCTCCACGGCCGCGTTGAGCTGACGGGATGCGATGGCTTCGGACTCGACGCCGTCACAGCGCAATCCCCACGAGGCGAGTTGATCCACGAGGGCCGACCGCGTCACGTTGGCCGAGTCCACGACGAGGACGCGCACTCCGACGAGCTCCCCCGCGTAGAGCGTCGGCGCAACGTTCGTCTCAATGCGCAGCGGGACATCGAACCGGAACGTCGAGCCCCGTCCCGGCTCGCTCCGGGCCGCCAGAGACCCGCCCATCAGCTCCGCGAGACGACGGGAGATCGCGAGGCCGAGACCGGTGCCTCCGAAGTGCCGGGGCTTGCTCTCGTCCGCCTGCATGAACTGCTCGAAGATCGCATCGAGACGCTCCGCGGGAATGCCGATCCCGGTGTCCTTGACCTCGATCCGGACCATCGCCACCGTCGGGTTCGCCTCGACCACTCGCACATCCACGATCACGTGCCCCTTGCGCGTGAACTTCACCGCGTTCCCCACGAGGTTCAACACGACCTGTCGGATACGACTGGGGTCGCCGATGACCCGGCGCGGGGTCTTCGAATCGAAACGGTGGATCAGCTCGATCTTCTTGCGCCCCGCCTCCGCGGACATGAGCTTGACGACGTCCTCGGTGGTGCGCCCGAGATCGAACGGGATCGACTCGAGGAGCAGCCGGTTCGCCTCGATCCGTGAGTAGTCCAGGAGATCGTTGATGATCGAGAGCAGGTGACGGGCGGAGTCCCGAATCGTGCTCGCGTACTCCCTCTGCTCCAACACCAGCTCCGTCTCGAGCAGGAGCTCCGACATCCCGATCACGCCGTTCAAGGGTGTCCGGATCTCGTGGCCCATGTTCGCGACGAAGTCGCTGCGCGCCTGCTCCATCACGCGGGAGGACCGGTTGCGGGAGCGATTCGCCTTGCGCCGGTACCGGTCCGCCTCGGCGTAGGTCCCCTCCACGCGCTCCAGAAGAGCGCGGAGCTGCTCCGCGGTCGGCCGGACCCCCGGGTCGGTCCAGCCCACCTCCTCGAGCTGTCGGGCGAGGAGGGGATGCCGTTCGTTCATCTCGTCCCTTCGAGAGGGTCTCTCGGGATCGAGGGCTGGCTTGCGGTTCTCACCGTGCTCTGCTGCGGCCGCGGATCGCCGCGCCAGTTGAGAAACGCAGGCCAAGTTGCCTCGCCCTAGAATCGGCCTCGCTCGAGGCGGTCTTGAGCGCGACCTTGAACACAACCTTCCTCGTTTCAATCGGTTGGAGAGCCCCTCCCCGCCGGGGGTCGGGCGGGGACCCGAGAGACCAGGCAAAAGGGGCCCTCTCACCGCCCGAGGGCAACCCTTCCCCCGCCTCTCCCGTATTCCCATCCATCGGCAGTGATCGTTCGACCCCCACCCTTGGAACGGGAGGACCGACATGTGGAAGAAGCTGGGATTCGGCCTCATCGGTCTCGTTCTGTCCGCGACCATCGCCGGCGCCCGGGACAACGACCAGTGGCTCCACGTGTCCGTCGACGGTCTGGACGAGGACTCCGAGCGGGTACGGATCAACGTCCCTCTCTCTCTGGTCTCCGCGATCCTTCCCCTCATCGAAGACGACGACTTCCACCGCGGCCGGATCGTTCTGGACGGGGAGGAGTTCGACCGGGCGGATCTGGTCGCGATCCTCGACGCCCTCCGCGAGGCGGAGGACGGTGAGTACGTGACGGTGCAGGATCGGCGCGACTTTGTCCGCGTGGCCAAGGAGGGCGGCTACCTCCTGATCCATGTGGAGGAGCGACACCCGCGCACGGACGAGGTCGAGAATCGGGTGGACGTTCGGGTTCCCCTCGCCGTGATCGACGCCCTGACGTCGGGTGAGGAGAACGAGCTCGATCTCGCCGCGGCGGTGGAGGCGCTGGGCGAGCACGGCAACCAAGGGGATCTCGTCACCGTCAACGACGACGAGAACACCGTGCGGATCTGGATCGACCGCGAAAACACCTCGGACTGAGGAGGAGGCCCCCATGCGGAAAGAGCCGCAGAGGAAGCCGCGGAGGAAACCGCGGACCCTGTTCGTCATACTGTTCGGCCTCCCGCTGCTCCTGATCACGCCGCTCGTCCTCGTCGGATCGAGCGTCTATCACTCCGGGACGATCGAGGTCCGGGTCGTGGACAAGACCGGCGAGGGCTGCTGCGTGGGAGCGCACGTTCCCGCCGTCGTCGTCCCGCTCGCTCTTCGACTCGCGCCGGGTCATGTCCTGGACGAGATCCGGGGAGAGCTCGACGAAGAGGCGATCATGGGGCTGGAGATCGCCCGGGCGGTGCTCGAGGAGCTCTCCCGCGCGCCGGACGGAGTGCTCATCGACGTGAGGACCCGGACCGAGCTGGTCGCGATCGAGAAGCGGGACGGAAAGCTGCGGGTGTACGTGGATACCCCCGACGAAGTGGTCCAGGCTTCGATTCCGCTCGGGACCCTCAAGGAGGTCGTTCGGGCCATCTGACCCGGCCCCGATCGGGGCCGAGTCGAGACGGCGCGACGAGACGGCGCGAGGCCCGACACCCCCGACGGGCCGGTTCAGGGAGCCATCAAGACCCCATCTCGCGCGGACGATATTCCGGACGGAGACTCTCTCTTCGACCGAGGAGGGTCAATGGGTCCGTTCAGCTCCAATTCCGTCCGCCCGGGGGGGGAGGCGCCGGCGGCGCCCGGCACGGGAGACTCCCGGCCCACCCTGACCGATACCGTCTCGACCATCGACGGAATCTCTTCCCTTCCCCTGGTGGCCCTGCGGGTCATGGAGGTCGCCGGGGATCCGGAGGCCAGCGCAGCGCACCTCAAGGCGGTGGTGGAGGCCGATCCCTCCCTCTGCTCGCGGGTCCTCCGGTGCGTGAACTCCGCCTCCTACGGCCTTCGCCGCGGAGTCGAAGACCTCGGCCAGGCCGTCGCCTATCTCGGATTCCAACAGATTCGGGATCTCGCGATCACCGCCACGGTGAGCGGGCTCTTTCGATCGGGGAAGCCGATCCACACCTACCAGAGAACCGAGCTCTGGCGGCACATGCTGTCCGTCGGGATCTGCTCCCGGATGATCGCCGCGCGCTCGCGTCTCCCCGGATTCGAGAACGCCTTTCTGGCGGGACTTCTCCATGACATCGGAATCATCCTCTTCGATCAGAACCGGCACGAGGACTTCCGCCACGTGATCACCCAGCTGAACACCTCCCGGACTCTCTGCGAGGTGGAGCGGAAGAGTGTCGGATGGGATCACACGGAGCTCGGGGCGGACGTCGGGGCGAAGTGGAAGCTGCCGGAGACCGTGCTCTCGGCGATCCGCCACCACCACGAGCCGACACGCTACCGGGGGCCGGACGAGGCCCTGGTCCACTGCGTCTCGATCGCGAATCTCATCTGCTCGGTCAAAGACATCACGTCGGTCGGGGTGAATCTCGTGCGGCTGGTTCCGGAGTCGCTCGACGCCCTCGAGCTGAGCCGACCGGACCTCAAGATCCTCGCCGAGGACCTCGACGCCGAGATCGAGGCGAACCAGCACCTCTTCGACTTCCATCGGGAGAGCGGATGACCGACTCCGCGAGGCGCTTGAACCGGCTTCTCGGGGACAAGCTGGAGCGAGACCCCTCGGGGAGCCTCGAAGACGTGGCCGCGGAGACCGCGAGGAACTCGCCGCCCGGCTCCGGGAGCTTCGCGAGCCCGCCCCCCGGTTCTCCGCCACCCGCTGGTCTCCTGCGGCCCTCCCCCCGGCCCGCTCCCTCCGGTTCCGGGCTCAAGATCTCCCAGAATCCCGCCGATCCTGACCAAGGAATCCCAATCATCCGGGAGAGGAGTCCCGTGCTCGGAATCCGAATCCGCTCTCTGGGGCCGGTCCTCGCGGTGCTGGCGGGAACGGGCTGTTCCCACTCCGGCCACCTGGCCGTCAGTCACCGGCACTCGCCCGGCGGCGAGGCGAGGATCGTCGTCCTTCCGATCTCCCTTCCCGAGGAGATCAAGCCGTCCGAGAACGAGGGCCGATCGATTGCGGCGCTCTACGCGACCGAGCTCCTCAAGTCGTACGAGGTGCTCGACTACGAGCGGTTCGAGCGAATGCTCGAGCTTCGTGAGCTGACGATCGAGAACGTCCTCTTCGACGGCTCGGGCGGGAAGCTCATCGAAGAGCTCGGCATCGACGGCGCGCTGCTCGCCGAGGTCTACTCGTGGGAGCCGGGAAGGCCCGGGTTCTGGCTCCTCGGCAAGAAGGGCCGGATCGGGTTTCAGGCTCGCCTCGTCGACCTGAGAAGCGGCTCGGTGATCTGGAGCGTCAACCGCGTCCTGCCGACCCCCGGTGGCGATCCCCTGAGCGTCGGGCTCGGCCGGATCTTCCGAGAGCTCGCCGCCGAGATGCCCCGCTCCCTCACCCCGTTCTGAGCCGAGCCCCCCCCGTGACCCGATCGGAGAAGCGTCGGCGCGCCCGGGCCGCGATCTACGGGAGAGGCCGTGGGGAGCCGGCCCGGGGCGGAGCGGCCCGCCCCTTCCTCGGAGTGCGCTTCGACTGCTGCGGCGCCTATGCGCGTCTCTACCGCAACCGGGACCAGACCGCGTACGAGGGACGTTGCCCCCGGTGTCTGCGATCGATCCGCGTCCGGATCGGCCGTGAGGGAACGACGCACCGGTTCTTCCGGGCCTGGTGAGAAACGCAGGCTAGGAAGACGGAGACGGGGGATCTCCTCCGGGACGGACCGCGCGGAGGATCGCCGAATCCGAGTCGTCGCCGTCGGGATCCCGGCGCCGTACGATCTCGGATCTCTCCGTGATCTCCGGAGCCTTACCGGGGTTGCGCATCTCCTCGAGCCCGGGCCGGAGGTGCGTCTCGTAGCAGTCGGGACAGACGCCGTGGCTGAACTCGGCGGCGGAGTACCGCTCGAAGTAGGACTCGACGTCGGTCCAGTAGCCGCGATCTTCCCGGATCTTCTTGCAGTACGAGCAGATCGGAAGCAGCCCCTGGAGAGTCTCCACCCGTTCGAGCGCGATCTCGAGCTCACGGACGCGGTCGGCCAGTCTCCGCCGCAGATCGAGCATTCGGGCCCCCACGAAGACGCGCACCTTCAGCTCTTCCCGGTTGAACGGCTTCGTGACGTAGTCGTCGCTGCCGGCGGAGAAGCCCTCGACGATGTCGTCCGCCGTCTCCTTCGAGGTCAGGAGAATCACGTACGAGGTCTTCCCGGGCTCGTTCCCCTCCTCGCGCCGGCGGAGGCGCCGGACCACCTCGGGGCCCTCGATCTCGGGCATCATCCAGTCGAGGATGACCATCCGGGGAGGGTCTTCCCCCTCGAGGATTCCCCACGCTTCCCGCCCGTCGTTCGCCGGCACGGGATCGAAGCCCCATTTCTCGAGGGAGGACACCAGGAGGCGCCGAGAGACGGGATTGTCGTCAGCGATCAAGACACGCACAACGGCCCCTCCCGACCCGGAACAGGGTCAATCTTGCATCGGCACGCGGGGGTGTGTCCTTGAAGCGAGAGCTCGGCGGCCTCAGGAGGAACGGAAGTGCGAGAGCACGCGCCGGACCTTGGACAGCCGGAAGGGCTTGTGGGAGCGGAAGAGCATGTTGTAGAGGCGCCCGGGGAGAATCGCCAGAATTCGGAGGAGCTCGACCGGAGACGGCCGGAGTCCCTCGGATCGGGCGACGGGCCGGTACCCGAGCTCCGTCATCACGGGGGCGAAGATGCGCTCGCCCAGCCAGATCTCCGTCGGGCCGAGCTCGGTCCGCCACCGATCCGTCGACGACGAGTAGATCCCTCGCCCCGCGGGCCACCCGCTCTCGAGGGCGAACGAGGAGTTCGACCGGTCGACATCGATCATGGCCGGGTCGAACTCGACCCCGACGTGATCGCAGAGCCGCCGCACCTCGGCCTCCGGATCGGCGGTGAGGTCCTCGTAACGCAACCGGAGAACGGACGAGCTCGCCGGCGATCGCTCCGCTTCGAGAACGGCCCGCATGTAGCTTCTCCAGAGGATCGAGTTCGTGAGCGGATTGTAGCGCTCCCGATAGGTGGGCTCCCTGCGTCGATAATAGTTCTTGTAGGAGCTGAGGAATCCGCGGGGATCCCGAACCAGGGCGACGATCCGGGCGTTCGGATACCACTCGAGGATCGTCGGCAGATAGAGAACGTCCTGGGGACTCGAGTCGCCCCAGATCTCGGCGCCTCTCAGCTCGGCCCCGGCTCGAAGCAGGATCCTGAGCAAGGTCGCGTAGCGGCGCCCCTCCCCGAGGAGACGGCGCCGGTACTCCTCGATCGTGAGCACCTGGGCCACCTGCGAGTCCGGGCCGAAATCCCGGACGATTTCGCGGAGCCGGAGGATGGCCTGGGTCTGCGAGAGAGGCGCTTTGAGATCGCCGAGGTGCTGGCGATCGTCCCAGACCCGCTCGAAGAAGTGGACCTCGTCGAACAGATAGATGCGGGGATGGCGGTTGAGGATCTCCCGGACGAGGGTGGTCCCCGTGCGAGGGGCCCCGACGACGAAGACAGGGTAGCTCTCGTCCATGGAGGGTGCCTCACGGGTCGAATGCGGGGATCGGGAGGAGCGCGCAACCGTCGCCCATGATATCACGGATGCCGGATCCGAGGCGTTTCGCGCCGAATCCCTCGGCCGGTGAGCGCATCTCACGTACGTGACCGAACGCCGCGGGTCTCCGCGGGAGGGTTCCTCGATGACCGACCGGATTCGGGGCCGGCGGATCGCTGCTTCGCTCGTGATCGCCTCGCTCGGGCTCGCACCGTACGGGGCGGTGTCGGCGGGGGCCGCCGCGCCCGCGCCCGACCACTCCGCCTACGATGACCTTCTGGGTCGCTACGTGACGCCGGGGGGAGTCCGCTACACGGCATGGCACGCGAGCGCCAGCGACCGCGAAGCCCTCCAGGAGTACCTCGATCGCATGGCGGACGTCGCGCCGTCCGAGCTTCCGCGGGAGGATCGGCTCGCGTACTGGATCAACGTGTACAACGCGGTGACGTTGGATCTCATCCTGGACGGGTATCCGGTGAAGAGCATCAAGGATCTCGGGGGAGTGATCCGGACCCCCTGGAAGAAGGAACTCATCACGATCGACGGGGAGAAGCGATCGCTCGACGAGATCGAGAACGAGATCATCCGGCCCCGTTTCCAGGAGCCCCGTATCCACTTCGCCCTGAACTGCGCGGCGGTGAGCTGTCCTCCCCTGCGCGCCGAGGCCTTTGTCGGCGCAAAGCTCGAGGCTCAGCTCCAGGAGCAGACGACATCCTTTCTCGCCGGCGCCGGAGCCCTCTTCCCCGACGGGGACGGGAGGCTCCGCCTCTCGAGGATCTTCGACTGGTACCGGACGGACTTCGAGTCCGACGGCTCGCTTCAGGACTGGGTGCGTCCCTACGTGCCCGCGCTGGCGGCTCTGGACTCGGCGGAGGACGTCGAGATCCGGTTCCTCGACTACGACTGGAGCCTGAACGGGGTCGCCGAGTAACGCGAGAGGATCGGCCTCGAGCAGCCCCATCGACGGATCACCGGTGAACGGCCGGTTCCGGACGGATCCTGTCCGCAATCGGACGGCCCGGGGAATCGAGCCGCGGAGAGCCGAGGCCGGTTCCTCCGACTCGAGACGGGATGAGGGAGGTCGGTCTGGAAGGTTGCCGGAACACGACCGGTCATGCGATATGGTCCCATGGTGGTGATTCTCACCTATCACAAGGTCCTCGACCCCTGCCCCGGCGAGAGACCCGACTTCTACACGGTGTCGCCGCGTCGCCTGGACGAGCACCTCCGGTTGCTGAGGAGTCGGGGGTACCGCTTCCTCACGCTCGGCGAGGCCGTCGATGCCGCCCCCCCGGACGATGCCTGCATCCTGACCTTCGATGACGCCACCGCCGATCACCACGAGACCGTCTTCCCGATGCTGGCCCGGCACGAGGTCCGGGCGACGTTCTTCGTCCCCACCGAGAAGCTCGATCGTCCGGCGTCTCTCACCCGCGCCCAGGTCACGGAGATGGCCGGGGCCGGACACCTGATGGCCAATCACAGTCACCGTCACGTCCGGCTCGATCGGCTGCCGCCGGCGGAAATCCGAGATCAGCTTCTCACGAGCCAGGAGATCCTGGCCGCGCTGACCGGCGAGCGACCGGTCGCGTTCGCGCCCCCCGGCGGCTACTGCGGAGGAAAGGTCCCGGATATCGCGGGCGAGATCGGATTCCGCGCCGTCCGGACGATGCGCTGGGGTCACAACCGCATCTGGAACCCGAGCCGCCTGGAGTGCCTGCCGATCAACCGGCACGTGGACGAGAGGAGGCTCTCGAACCTGATCGGCGGGCGACACGCGGGCCTCCTCGGCTCCATATACTCGGGCAAGGAGGCTCTGAAATCGATCCTGCCGACAGGAGCCTATGAAGCGCTCCGGGGCGCTGCCGATAATCTCAGAAAGCGATAATCGAGATCCGAACGGCGAGGGGCATGCAGGTACCCGTCCTCATCATCGGCGCCGGTCTGACCGGATTGTCCTGCGCGCATCATCTCGGCTCCGAATACCTCGTGGTCGAGCGCGAGGACGAGCCGGGCGGCGTGGCCCGGACCCGGACCCGAGCCGGCGGTTTTCTGTGCGACGGAACCGGACACTGGTTGCACCTTCGAAATCCCTACACCCAGAGGCTGGTGGGTCGTCTCATGGGCGACGACATGGTCGAGCACGAGCGACGGGCCGCGATCTTCTCCCACCGGGTCTTCACCCGGTATCCCTTTCAGGCCAACACGTACGGGCTGCCGCGCGAGATCATCCTCGACTGCGTTCTGGGGTTCCTCCGGGCCCGGCACCCGGAGGATTTCGGACTGGGACGCGACCCGAACCCTCCGGAGAACTTCCGGGAGTGGGTGATGCGCCAATTCGGCGAGGGCATCGCCCGTCACTTCATGATCCCTTACAACCAGAAGTTGCTGGGAGTGGGTCTCGAGGAGCTGATGCCCGAGTACGCCGAGCGGTTCATCCCCCGTCCCGGGACGGAGAGCGTGATCCGCGGCGCGCTCGGGTTCTCCCGTGAGCAGCTCGGCTACAGCGCACGCTTTCTCTACCCGCGCACCGGCGGAATAGGCTCGCTTCCCCGCGCGCTCGCCGGCGCGCTCGGGGAGCGGCCCGTCTACGGGGTCGAGGTGACCGGTGTCGATCCGGCCGCCCGTGTCGCCTTCCTCGGCGACGGCCGCACCGTGCGCTACGACTGGCTCGTCAACACGATGCCGCTGAAGCCGTTCGTGTCGATCCTGAAGTCGGCGCCCGATCACCTGACCCACGCCGCCTCCGAGCTGCGGGCCACGACGGTTCACTACTTCGATATCGGGGTCCGTGGTGAGGGAAGCGACGCCGGTCACTACCACTGGCTGTACGTCCCGGAGAGGGAGTTCATCTTCTATCGGGTCGGCTCCTACTCGGCGGTGCACCGGAGCTCCGCGCCCGAGGGGTGCCGCAGCTACTACGTCGAGATGTCCGGGCTGAGTGAGGCGGAGCTCGCCGACGTCGAGGGTCTGAAGCGCCGCGTGCTCGACGGGATGACGACGATCGGCATTCTCGCCTCCGACGACGAACTGCTGTTCGCCGAGCTCGCCACGATTCCCCACGCCTACGTCATCTTCGACCAGAACTACGAGCGCGCCCGTGCGCACGTGCTCGGCTGCCTGCGCGACCACTCGATTCTCTGCGGCGGACGGTGGGGAGGCTGGGGATACGGGGGCATGGAAGACGCCATGCTCGACGGAAAGGACGCCGCCGACACGATCCGCGCTCGGGCGTGATTGCGGACATGAAGCCTAGCCTGCATTTCTCACCAGGCTCGTCGCGAGGCTCAAGGATCGTCGTGTCTGGCGAGGAGATGGGGTGCTTTCGCCCGAGGCGGGACTGTAGCCCCGTCGCAGGGCGGAAGCGCGCCAGCGACGAAGCCAGGCGCGGCGAGCCGCTGCCGCAGCAGAGGCTGGTGAGATATGCAGGCTAGAATCCTGATGAGCGCCTACGCCTGCAATCCCGAAGGGACCGGCGAGTACCGGCTGGGTTGGGGCTGGGCCCGCGAGGCGTCGCGCGAGTTCGAGGTGCACCTGGTGACGACCCCGATCCACCGCGCCGAGATCGAGCGGCACGCGTCGCGGCACGGCATCCGGGCTCACTATGTCGACGTGCCGCGCTGGTACCGGCGGATCACCGGACCCGGGGGCCAGCTGGGCACGTGGCTGCGGCAGGTCCTCTGGCAAGTGCGGGCGGCCCGCCTCGGCGAGCGCCTCCACCGGGAGCGGGGCTTCGCCCTGGTTCACCACACGACGTTCCACACCTTCCGCGTGCCTTTCCTTCTCGACCGGCTCGGGATTCCCTCGGTGTGGGGGCCGATCGCCGGCGGCGAGTGTGTTCCCGCCGGTTTCGACCGGTATCTCGGCCGGGCCCGCCATTCGGAGCGCCTGCGCCATCTCCTGAACCGGCCGTGGCTCGAGGCCCCGGTCATTCAGAGATCCCTGCGGCGCGCCGACGTCGTCTTCGTCTCGAACCACACCACCCTCGCGTTCCTTCCGGCCTGGTGCCATGCCCGGTGTCGCGTGGTTCCGGCCAACGCGCTGCCCGACGATGTCGAGGCGAGGCCACCGGTCGTCCGCGTGCGTGACCATGACGGCACATTCCGGCTGCTCTTCGTCGGGAACTGCTTCGCCACCCGGGTCATGCCGCTCGTCTTCGAGGCGCTCCGCGAGGCAGACCTCGGCGATTACCTGTTCACGGTCGTCGGAGGAGGCGCGGCCCTCGGGTTCTGGAAGCGCGAAGCGGCGCGTCTCGGGGTTGCCGACCACGTTCGCTTCACGGGACGTCTGCCCCGTCACGAGCTCGACGCCCACTACTCCGGTGCCGACGTTTTCGTCTTCCCGGCGCTCCGGGACAGCGGCGGGTCGGGACTCTTGGAGGCAATGCTCAGCGGCGTGCCCGTCGTCTGCTTCGATTGGGGCGGACCGGCGGAGATGGTGGACGAGCGCTCCGGGGTCAGGATCGCCGTCGACGACCCGGCCGGCACGGTCCGCGAGCTGGCCGACTGGCTGCGCCGGCTTCGCGACGACGAGGCGCTCCGGCGGTCGCTGGCATCGGCCGCAGTCGACCTGAGACCGCCGTCGGCCCATGGGAAGCGGCAGAGCCTTCACCCCCCCACCCAGCGGCAGAGCAGGGCCGCCCCGAACGCGGCGGGGTTCCCGATCGCGTAACCGATCATGGCAATGAGGATCGCCACCGGTCAGGAACCAGAACACGGACCCGGACACGTCCGATAGATCGGCCTTGGCTCCCATGCGCTCGACGAACAGGTAGACCAGAGCCATCGCGAGCGCGTGGGATCCGGGAATGCGACTCGCGGGAGTGAAGGAGAGGGTGAAGTAGCCCTAACCGCCTGATAGCGGAAGGTGGATGTGGAAGGCTGAGCCTTTGCCCGGCTCTGATTCGAAATCCAGGCTGCCGCCGTGTTCCTCGGCGATCTTCTTGACCACCGACAGTCCCAGGCCCGTTCCGCGGGCCGACTTGGTGGAGAAGAAACGTGTAAACAGCATGGACTGGATTTCCTTGGACATGCCGATGCCGTTGTCTTCGACCGTCAGGACGATCTTGTCCGGAGCGGCAATCCGGCTCCTGAAGATGACTCGGTCTCCGGTCTCCGATTCCGTGCACGCGTCGATGGCGTTGGTCACCAGGTTGAGCAGGGCCCGGTAGATCAGCGTCCGATCCAGCGCCACCGAACCGATGACCGGGTCCAGATCCGCCTGGAGATGAACGTCTTGCGCGCCGGCCGACTCGCTCAGCAGGTCGATGATCTCCATGGCAATCTGGTTGGGGTTGGTGGGCTTGAGTTCGGGTTCGCGCTCCTTGATGTAGTAGAGCATGTCGAAGGTAAGCTGCTCGACCTGCCCGACGCCCTTCTTCATGACACGCCAGCCCGTACGTAGTTTCTTGGCGTCGTCCAGTTCCACGGCTCGATCGATGACATATTGCCCCGCGCGCAGACCGTTGAGCAGGTTCTTCAGGCAGTGAGCCAGCCCCGCGACGGTTTCGCCGACGGCCGCCAGACGTTCTTGCTGCAGAAGCTCCTTGTGCAGACGTGCGAACCGTTCTGTGGACTCGTTGAGCGTGTCGGCCAGCAACGTGAGCTCGGTGCGGTCGGGTAACTCGACCCTGTGCTGGAGATCGCCTGCCCCGATCGCCTCCGCGCCCGCCAACAGTCTGTGGAGCGGGCGGCCCAGGTAGCGTCCGAGAAGAACGCGAGTCGTCAGAATGGTCATCAGGAGGGCGATCCCGCCGGCGACGGCGATGCCGGCAAGGATGATGCGGATCTGGTCGTCGATCGGATCCAGAGATTGCCGAACCATGACCATGCCGAGCTTGTTTCCCTGGGCCGCATGACAGCTCTGACAGTCTTCCGCGTTTCGCAAGGGTGCGGCAAAAACGAGCTCCCGGACGCTCCTCGGAGTGCTGATGAAGGTCGTCTCGGAAGTCGCGCGTGATGATCCCCCGGGGTGGCACTCCGAGCACGAAGGATCTCGGAGATCGTAGACGGTTCCGCGTTTTGTCGGAACGGTCGAGAACAAAACGACGCCGTTCGTGCCGATGATCTCGATATCCGTCCCTTCGGACCGCGGAATCCTCTGCGTGATGAGATCCCAGGGTTGATGGACGTCGACCGTGTTCATCGAGGTTTCGACCGCGTAGACCGCCATGAGATTGGAGTTCCGGGCGATCTCGAGGTTTGCGGCATACAGGGTCCGTTGGAGGTTCGTGCCGAGCCAGTACAGAACGATGGCAAAGATCACGATCAGCAGCGGTACCAACCGGACCAGAATCCGGCGCTGAATGGTCGGAGCGCGACCGGGGACCGGTTCGTTCGATGGTGCGCGGCTGTCGGGCATCTCGGTCATGAGGAGTGATTGCCCCCTGAAGCTGCGGAGTTGTTCTAGGCGAGCAACCTGTTGATCTTCTCGATCAGCAGTTGCGGTTCGATCGGCTTTTCCAGGAGATCGTCCACCTCGAGATCCTTCAGCTTCTCGTACAGCACGGAGCCCAGGCTGCGAACGAAATCATCTCCGTAGGATTTCTTGGGTTCCTGGGTGCCGTTCCTGAGACTCACTCCGGTCACCGTTGCCGCTCCCGTGATGATGATGATCGGAATGTCGGCCAACTGGGGATCTCTCTTCATGTCGTTGAATACGTTGATTCCGCTCTTGCGGGGCATCATGACGTCCAGCAGGACCAGATCTGGCCGTTTCTCGCCCATGGCCGCCATCGCTTCATTGCCGTTCTTGGCGATCCGGAACTGAAAGCCGTGGTCTTCGAGGATCTGTGCCATGAAGACCACGGTTTCCTCGGTGTCGTCCACGATCAGTATGTCTTTCTCCCCGGCCATGACTCACCTCCTCTCGTTTCCCTTCTGTTTCCTGCGGCCGCCCCATGGGCTAGCCTGCATTTCTCACCAGTCTCCGCTACGGCAGCGGCGAGCCTGGTGAGAAATGCAGGCTAGGGTGATTGCCCATTTCGGTTTCAAATCCTTCCCCTGATTCCTCGACCACGGAATGCCCGCCAACTCCGTCCGTCCGCGCGCCGGGCGAGGGCACTCAGCTGTCCACGGAGATGGCGTAGTGCTTCATCTTCTCCCAGAGGGTCTTGCGGCTGATTCCCAGGAGCTGAGCCGCTTCCATCCGGCGCCCCTCGGAGGCCGTCAGCGCCGCTCGGATTGCATCGATCTCCGCCCGCGCGGCCGCCTCCACCAGGGAGACGACCCCCCCCTGCTCGGGGACGTCAGGAGGCTCTGCGACGGTTCCTCGCAAGGAGGCCGGAAGCTCCTCGATGGTGATGCGCGGGCCTCCGCAGAACAGCACCGCACGCTCGACGACATTCTGCAACTCACGCACGTTGCCCGGCCAGCCATAGGCGTCGAAGAGATCGAGGACCTCGTCGGTGAACCCCTCGATCTGCTTGTCCCGCTCGCGCTCGAACTCCTCCAGGAAGGTCCGGGCCAGCAGCGGGATGTCCTCGCGCCTGTCCCGCAAGGGAGGAACGTGAATCGTGACGGTGTTGATCCGGAACAACAGATCCTCCCGGAAGCGACCCTCTACGATCTCGGTCTCCAGGGGACGCAGCGAAGCCGAGATGACCCGCACGTCGACATCGATGGGGTGATGGGAGCCCAGCCGCTCGATCTGCCGCTCCTGGAGCACACGCAACAGCTTCATCTGAAAGGTCATGGGCAGATCGCCGATCTCGTCGAGGAACAGGCTTCCCCCGCTGGCCGCCTCGAACCGCCCGATGCGACGCTGACTGGCCCCGGTAAAGGCCCCCTTCTCGTAACCGAACAGCTCCGATTCGATGAGCGTTTCGGGAAGCGAGGCGCAGCTCACGCGTACATACGGCTTCGCACGGCGAGACGAGTTGTAGTGGATGGCGTTGGCCACCATCTCCTTGCCGGTCCCGCTCTCTCCGTGGATCAGCACGCTGGCTTCCGAGTCGGCCACCACCCGGATCAGCTCGAAGACCCGCTGCATCTCCTTGCTCTTGCCCACGATCTTGGAGAAGGAGTAGCGGCGCTCCAGCTGCTCCTGCAGGCGCACGTTCTGCTCGCGAAGCGAGCGGATGGAGCAGACATTCTCCAGGCGGACGATGAGCTGGTTCATCCGGAACGGCTTGGTGATGAAGTCGGCCGCCCCGTGTCTCATGGCCTCCACCGCCCGTTCCACGGATCCGTGAGCCGTGATCATCACGACGGTGCACTGGGGATCCGAGGCCTTGATTCGACGCAGCAGCTCCATCCCGTCCATTTGTGGCATGACCAGGTCGACGAGGACCAGCTCGGGGGCATGTTTCTTGAACAGCGCCTCTCCCATGATTCCGTCCTCGGCAACATCTACGAGCCACCCCTCCTGGCGCAGCGCATCCGCGATGGCCACCCCGAGCAGCGGCTCGTCCTCCACGATCAGCAGTCGGCGCCTTTGGTTCCTCACCCTACGTCTTCTCCCTCCGCTCCCAGGCCCAGCAACGGGACCATGATGCGAAAGACCGACCCCTCGCCGACCACGCTCTCCATCTCCAGCGTGCCGTTGTGCGAGGTCACGATGGTGTCGCTGACGGTCAGCCCGAGCCCAGTCCCCTCGCCAACCTCCCGGGTCGTGAAGAATGGATCGAAGATCCGATCCCGCACGTCATCGGGGATACCGACGCCCGTGTCGCGAACCTCGGCGATGACCGTTCCATCCTTGTGGCGCGTGTGTAACGTCAGATCGCCTCCTTCCGGCATGGCCTGAAGCGCGTTGAGCACAAGGTTGAGAAAGAGCTGCTCCAACCGGAAGTGATCGGCCATCACGTACGGGTCTTTCGGGTCGAGAGCCCAGCGGACCGCGATTCCGCCTTTGCGGAGCTGGTACTGGACCAGCTCCGTGACGTGCCGCAACGTGTGGTTGACGGAGGTCGGCGCCAGCTCCATGGTCCCGTGCCGCGAGAAATCCAGCAGGTTGGCCACTGTCTGCTCGATTCGCTCGAGTCCGTCCCGGATCAATCCCAGATAGCGACTCTGCAGCTCGCTATCGTCGGGGTTGGATCTCATGTTCTCGATACACGCGAGGACACCGCCCAGGGGATTGTTCACCTCGTGGGCCACACCGGCCGCGAGTGTGCCGACGGCAGCCATCTTCTCCGTGTGCGCGAGCTGCGCCTGTCGGACCTTCTCCCGCTCGTTGGCTTCCTCCAGATCGTCCATCATGCGGTTGAACTGCTTCGCCAGCTCTCCCACCTCCGCCGCGCTGGACCGTGTCTGGGCGCGGGCTGCAAGGTCCCCGCGCGCGGCACGCTTCATCATCCGGTGAAGATCGAGGATCGGCCGGATCAGGGTCTCGACGTAGATGGCCGTCATGGCCGAGTTGCCAACCAGCAGCAAGATGGCCACTTGAACGACCCGCGAGGCAACTTGCTGGACCCGGTCCTCAACTTGCTGCAAGGAGAACCCCACGATCAAGGAGCCCCAGAACTTGGTCGAGATGCTCAGTGGGCTGCTGACCTCGAGGACCCGCTCGTCCCCCTCTCTCTCGCGGATCTCCGCCAGGGGCGCCTGGCCCACGGCGCTCTGGCCCAGCGCCCGGTCGAGGCTCTTGCCCAGCAGCTGCCACTCGTCGGAGTGCGTCACCTGACCGTCGGGATCCGCCACGATCACGTATCGCATGAAATCCTGGTTGAGCATCTGGATCTCGGAGATGAAACTGTCGATTAGCCCGCGATTCATCAGCAGCTCGAGGTCCTCGTACATCAGCGCGTCGGTGATGTGGATGGCCATCGCCTCGCAGATGCTCCGTCCCCGGCGCTCGACAGCCTCGTAGCGTGAGCGCCGCTCGTGGGCGATGGCGATAATCGCCACGATGGTCATCGTGACGACGATCAGCGTGTTGGAATAGAGGAAGAACCTGGTTCTGAGGCCGAGTCTCGACATCTCAGGAACGGGACCCCGCGCATCGCAGGGTTTCCTCGGGAAGCGTCAGCGCCCTCGCTCCCAGGACCTCTCTGGCCAGGTCGCGGATGTCGTCGTAATCGGCATCGGTTGCGGGTGCAAACCCGTCGGCTAGTTCCCGGTCCCAGGTGGCCATGATCTTCGCCATGGCCGGATCCTCCCGAGGGAGGTCGACGAGAGCGCGCGCCAGCGACCGCCGCACGCCGGCCGCCGCACCGGGGGCGACGACGACGGGGGAGTTCGGGATCGGGTCGGATTTCACCAGCAGGCGAAGACCTCTTTTCAGGAAGCGGTCACCGACGATGTCGCGCACGCCGCAGGCGTCCGCTTCTCCCTGCTCCACCGCACGCGCCGCCTCCTCATGGTGCTCGAGATAGGAGCAGGACACGTCTCTTCCAGGTGCCAGCCCGGCCTGCACTAGGATGGCGCGGGGCACCAGGTGGGAGGACGTGGACAGCGCCGAGCCGAAAGCGATCCGCTTGCCTCTCAGGTCGGCCGGCTTCCGAATCGGGCTTTCCTCGCGAACCAGTATGTAGCTGAGATGGGTCTCCCGTCCACCGGTATTCAAGCGCGCCACCGGCTCGGCGCCGCACGCGGCGTGGGCTCGGACATAGGTCAGGGGGTCGAGGTGGGCTGCAGTCAGGCGGCCGGAGCACAGCTCGCTGACCGTCTGCTCATAGGTGGCGCTGAG
This sequence comes from bacterium, assembly GCA_025774805.1. Taxonomy (GTDB): domain Bacteria; phylum ARS69; class ARS69; order ARS69; family ARS69; genus JALGZR01. The sequence goes on along the minus strand of JALGZR010000019.1, from coordinate 37,244 downwards.
TCTCAGCTCCCAGTGCCGTCCCGTGTGTTCGCTCAGGTGGTCAACCAGCGGCCCGTACTTGAGAAACATGAGCCGCGGATGGTAGAAGCTCACAACCCCGAATAGCAGCGGATCCTCTTTGGTCTTCGGCTCCGTCTCTCGCTGTGCCAGCGAGGGGCAGGCCAGCAGGAGGAGCAGCGCGGCGACCGCCGGGGCACTATGCCGCATACTCCCGTCCCCGTATCACGTCGGCCAATTCCGGACCGCCGATGCCCTCGTCGACCTGCCGGACCTGTTGCCAGCCGAGCTTCCGCGCGCGCTCGGCGGTCTCGCCACCGAGACACCAGGTCACGGGATCCCTCTCCCAACCCGATGCCTGGCGCTCCTCGTCCAGCATTTCGACCTCTGCCGGGCTCCGCAGCACACAGCCCGTGAGCGGTGCTGCGGCAATGACTACTCGCGCCGCCGGTGACACGGGAGGATGCACCGCCACGATCTCCGCGCCGGCTGCCTCCAGGTCCCGCGTCAACTCGGAGGCGCCCCCGGGGACGACCAGTCGTTCCCCGGCCAGCGGGAGCGCATCGAACCAGTTCAGTACGTCGGCGTGCCCGACGGTGGGTCCGATGACGAACAACGCCGGCGCCTGCAGCCCCTCGCGAATGACTGCCTCGGGAAGATCGTCCAGCGTCGAGATCACGGTCCGCTGGGTGGCCACGGTTCCCCGCTCGATCATCGCCGCCGGCGTGGCCGGATCCATGCCGCCGGCGATGAGCGATTTCGCCACCTGCGGCAGCGTGGCCACGCCCATGTAGCCGACGAGGGTGGAATGAGGATCTTGTGCGAGCAGGTCCCAGCGGACCTGAGGGCCCTTCCTCTTAATACACTCGTGGGCGGTGAGCAGGGTGACCCGCACGGCCTCTCCCCGGTGCGTGACGGGGATTCCCGCCCAGGCCGTGGCACCGAAGCCTGAGCTGACGCCGGGAACCACCTCGAACGGGATACCCTCGGCGTGCAGCGTCTCGGCCTCTTCTCCTCCACGTCCGAAGACGTAAGGGTCACCGCCCTTCAGGCGGACGGTTCTCTTGCCCTCGCGCGCCAAGCGGACGAGCAATGCGGTGATCTCCTCCTGCGGCACCGGGTGGCGTCCCGGGGTCTTTCCCACGCAATGCAGCTCCGTCTGCGGCGGAAGGTCGCACGGCAGCGCGCTAGCCGCGAGCCGGTCGTAGACAACCGCATCCGCCTCCATCAGCCGCTCCCGGCCGCGGAGGGTCAGGAGCCCCGCGCACCCCGGCCCGGCCCCTACCAGGGAGACCGGGGCAACCCGTTCTCCCGTCCGCTCCCTCTGGCCGGCGGCCGATCGCTGGCGCGATGGCTCCTCGGCACGCCCTTCACCCGCGGTCTTCACCCCGGTCCACTCCGCCTGCTCCGACTCCGTCGGGACCCTTGCCGAGAGGCGTTCACGGTCCACGGTGGCGTCAAAGAAGCGGCTGAAGCACGCTTCCCGCTCCACCGCATCAACACCCATCCCGAGAACGCGCGAGCGAAAGCGGGAGGCCGCCTCGATCCACTCGCCCCACTCCGGGCCAAAGCGCTGCTCCAGGAGCTGTCGGAGCCGCCGGACGGCGAAGGGAACTTCCCCGCCGGACGCGATGGCAATCTGGAGTGGGTTCCGCTGAACGCGGGCCGGGAGGTGGAAGCTGCAGTGCTCGGGGTCGTCCGCCGAGTTGACCCAGACCCCGGCGCGGCTCGCGTCCTCAAACACCTTCCGGTTCACCTCTCTCCGGTTCGTCGCCGCGAAGACCAGGACGTAGTCCGCGGCCTCGCTTGAGCGATACGCCCGTCTCGCGAGGGTGATCTGCCCGCACTCGGCCAGCGTCTCGAGCTGAGGGACGACTTCCGGGGCCACCACGTGGACACGCGCGCCCTCCGCCATCAGGCCCTGGACCTTGCGTAACGCCACGCCGCCGGCACCGACGACGAGGCAGCACTTGCCCGTAAGGTGCAGCATGGCCGGAAACATCAGTTCGCCTCCCCGCATTCCTCGCGCAACGTCCATCCTCTTCGCGTGACATTTCGGTTCATGAGGCCCCACTCTCTTCCACCAGAGCGCGCCAGCGAAGTCCGCCGCCGAGATAGCGCGCGCGAATGCCCTGCCGCCGCAGCAGGCGGACCGCCTCGGCCGATCGTGTCCCCCGCTCGCAGACGACGAGCCCCGTCGCAGGGTCAATCTCGTCGAGCCGGCTCGACAGCTCGCCCAGAGCGACGTGCATCGCCCGGTCTGGGAAGGCGGGGCGGGCCGCCGACTCCTCCGCCAGCCGCACGTCGAGAATGCGCGTGCCGTCGTCGAGAGCCTCGTCGGGCGCCGCGGCCTCGATGCCGTCCTCCTGGTTCTGGGCCACCTGTGCGGCGACGGCCAGCGGATCCATGGCGGGAGCGTAAGGCGGGGCGTAGGAGTGCTCCACGTGAGCGAGATCGTCGAGGGTACCCCCGGCCGCGATGTGCTGGGTGGCCACGTCCACGCGCTTGACGGCGTCACCCTTCCCCACGGCCTGGACTCCCAGCACCCTGCGCGAGCCGGTCTCGTAGACCAGTTTGAGGTGCATCAGCTCGGCCTCGGGCCAGTAGTGCGCCCGATCCTCGACGGTGATCCAGGCGGCACGCCCTTGCAGCCCGCGTTCCCGCGCCCGGGACAGGGTGCAACCCGTCGCCGCCACGTTGCAGTCGAAGACCTTGACAGCAACGGCTCCGGCCACCGGGGGGAAGCGGTCCGGGCGGCCCGCGAGGATTTCGGCCAGGGTGCGGCCCTGCCGGTTCGCCAGCGAGCCCAGCGGGAGAGACACGGGCTCACCGAGAACAGCGTGGTGCACCTCGGCGCAGTCACCGGCGGCCCACACGTGGGGCGCCGATGTGGCCAGACGCTCGTCGACGGCGATGGCTCCGCCGGTCCCCAGCTTGATCCCGGCCTCGCGGGCCAGCTCGACGGCGGGCTGCACACCCACGGCCACGACGGCCACGTCGGCCTCGACCGTTCCGTCTGCCACGGTGAGAGCCACTCGCTCGCCGACGACCTCAATGCGCCGAGCCGGGGATTCGAGCCCTAGCTCCACGCCGTTCGCTCGAAGGTGTCCCGCGACACACGTTGCCACGTCCGGGTCGAGGATTCCGGGGAGCGGGGCACTCGCTTCCTCGAGCAGAACCACCTCCGCTCCCCACAGACTGTGAAACGCTTCGGCCAGCTCGCAGCCCACCGGGCCGGCGCCCACGATCGCGACGCGGTCGATCCGGCCCTCTGCGAGCCCCCGGCGCAGCGGTTCGAGATCATCCCAGCGGTGAAACGAGACGACCCGTGGATGATCCGGCTGCTCCTGCAGGCGGCGGGGCCGGGCGCCGGTGGCCAGCACCAGCTCGTCCCAGCCCAGCTCGCACTCGCCATCCGGTCCCTCGGCTCGTAAGGCACGCCGCTGCGTGTCGATGGCAAGGACGCGGTGGCCGGCGAGGACCTCCACGCCCTTGTGTCCCGCGAAGTACGCGGTGTCCCGGATCACTCCGTAGACGGTGCGCCGCAGGGCCTGGGGGTCGGCGATGTCGCCGGAGAGCACGTAGGGCAGGCCGCAGGCCGCGTAGGAGAAGGTCGCCCGCGCCTCCAGGACCCGGATCCGCCAGTCCGGCCGCAAGCGTGCCAGGCGGCAGGCGCAGCGCAGTCCGGCGGCAGAGGCGCCCACGATCAGGACTGTGTGGCGACGCTCGGTCATGGGCACCTCGGTCAGGTTCGCAACTCACCCCGGAGGGATAGGGTGATTCTGTAGAGCATGGTGACGACCAGCGCACCGCCCGCGTAGATGCCCAGCGTGATCAACACCTCGGGGATCGTCGGAGCGTAGCTCGTCACCTTGCCCAGGGGAGACGGCACGAAACCGGTCACGATCATGCCGAGGCCCTTCTCGATCCAGATCGAGGCGACCACTGCAATGCAGGCGAACGTCAACGGCGTCTTCGCCCGCCGCGTTCCCGGGTTCACCAGGATCACCGCGGCGACCATGATCAGAGCGGCCGAAAGCCACATCCAGGCCACCAGCTCGTGGTGCCCATCCAATCCCAGGTAGAGGTAGCGGAAGTGCTCCACGTGCTCGGGAATGGCGCTGTAGAAGGCCGTGAAGAACTCCGTCAGAACGAAGAAGACGTTGGTCAGGACGGCGTAGGTCACGATCACCGCCAGCTGTTGGATCGCGTCCCAGCCGGCGTCGAAGCGCGTGAATCGCCTGAGCACCAGGCAGAGGAGAATCAGCAGTGCCGGGCCGGACGAGAAGGCCGAGGCCAGGAATCGCGGGGCGAGGATCGCCGTCATCCAGAAGGGCCGTGCGGCGAGTCCGGAGTAGATGAACGCCGTGACGGTGTGGATGCTGAGCGCCCAGGGGATCGAGAGCAGGATCACCGGCCTGATCCACCCGGGGGGCGGCGTGCGGTTGCGCTCCGCGTTCATGCTCACGCGCGAGATGATCACGTTGAGCAGCAGGTAGCCGTTGAGAACGATCATGTCCCAGAACAGGATCGAGCGCGGCGACGGGTGGCGCAGCATGTTGACCATGCGGCCCGGCTGCCCGAGATCGACGGTGATGAACAGCACGCACATGATCACCGACCCGATGGCCAGTTGCTCTCCGAGGATCGCGACCCGTCCGAAGGCCTTGAAGTCATGCAGGTAGTAGGGCAAGACCACCATCACCGCGGAGGCCGCCACGCCGACGAGAAAGGTGAATTGTGCGATGTAGAAGCCCCAGGTCACATCCCGGCTCAAGCCGGTGATCCCCAGGCCGTGACCGAGCTGGTGCAGGTAGGAGTAGCCGCCGGCGGCCACCACCAGCAGCAGGAAGCCGATCCAGCCCCAGTATCTGCGACCTCCCGAGAACGCCTTCTCCAGCATAGTCACCTCATACCAGGTAGTAGACTTCGGGCCCGGTGCCCAGGCCGGGCTTCCGACGAATGGCGTGACGCGTGGCCAAGAGCTTTCGGACTTCCGAGTCCGGGTTCTCCAGGTCGCCGAAGACGAGGCAGCGGGTCGTACAGGCCTCCACGCACGCCGGAAGTCGCCCCTTGGACAGGCGTTCGTCGCAGAACGTGCACTTCTCCACGACGCCGCGGCTCCGGGTGGGGAAATCGGGGCGGATCTCCTCGATGTAGGGTCGGGGATCCCGCCAGTTGAAGCTGCGCGAACCGTATGGGCAGGCCACGATGCAGTAGCGGCAACCGATGCACCGGTGCCAGTCCATCATCACGATGCCGTCCTCGCGCTTCCAGGTGGCCTGCGTGGGGCAGACCCTCGTGCAGGGCGGCTCGTCGCAGTGGTTGCAGAAGACCAGCGTCGCCTCGTGCTGCATGTGGTGCGGCATGTGGTCGTGGTGCTGGTTGGGGAACGCCTCCGCGTACGGCTCCTTCCAGATCCACTTCACCTCGTGCTTCTCATGGCCGAGGTCGGGAACGTTGTGGGCCTCGTGGCACGCGGCGATGCAGTCCCGGCAGCCCTCCTTCTTGCGGCACGCCTGCAGATCGACGACCATGGCCCACCGCTTGCCCAGGATCGGCTCTCTCACGTCCTCCGGCGAGGACCGCGGTTTCTCCCCGAGTGCGCGGCCGGCCGGAACTCCGGCCATCCCCAGCGTGCCGAGTCCGGCGAGCCTGCAGAACGCTCTCCTCTTCAATCCCATCGCTGCCCTCCCGGGGGCTCGACGTGGCAGTCCCAGCAGTAGGGGGTCACCGCGACGTAGTTGTGGCACCGGTCGCAGAACTGCTCCTTGTCGGCGTGGCAGCTCATGCAGGTCCCGGAGAGGCTCTTGTAGAAACGGCGTCCGTCCGCGGTGGTGTAGATCCGGTCGTTGTCGCGTACGACCTCGTCCCGCCACTCCATCAAGAGCTGCATGTGGTCGGTGCGCATGGCGGACGTTTCCTCCACGCACTTCTCCCCTTCGGGGGGGAGGACCAGCTCCGGCGGCCCCCCGCCCTCGCCGGCCGCCAGGCCCGACCAGATGGGATAGGTGACCAGAGCGAGGAAGAAGACGAGCCCCGCGAAGATCGCGCCTCGATCACGCATCGGGACCTCCTTCCTCGTCGTTCGCGCCGTTTCCACGCAGGTCCGTCTTGCGGTCGTTCTCCCCCTCCATCACCAGGGCGTTGCCCACCAGCTCGTGGACGCCCGACACGTCGACCCCGGGGACCCAGTACTCCATCAGGGGCGGTAGGGTCGCCCGGTCGATGGCGCAGACACACGTGAGCAGGTTCACGCCGTGCTTCTCCTGCACGAACTTGACCGCGTTGGCTCGCGGCAGCCCGCCACGCATGCGCATCTCCATGTTCTCGTCGTTTCCCAGCCCTGCGCCCCCACCACAGCAAAAGGTCTGCTCCCGGATGGTGTTGTCGGGCATTTCGTGGAAGTAGTTGCAGACGTTCCGCAGCACGTAGCGCGGCTCTTCCAGGAGGCCCATCGCCCGGGACGGGTTGCAGGAGTCGTGGAACGTCACCCGCCAGCGGTCGTTGCGCGAGGGATCGAGCTTGAGCTTGCCCTGGTGAATCAGGTCGGACGTGAACTCGCAGATGTGGACCATCCGCGTCGAGGCCGCATTCTCGAAACGCGTGCCGGTGATCGGCGAGACCGGACGCTCCAGGAAGTCCGCCGGACCGTTCATGGTGTCCATGTACTGGTGGAGGACCCTCCACATGTGACCGCACTCGCCGCCCAGGATCCACTTCACTCCGAGCCGTTTAGCCTCGGCGTAGATCTTGTAGTTGAGCCGCTTGATGGTATCGTGGGAGGTGAACAGGCCGAAATTGCCGCCCTCGGAGGCGTAGGCGCTCAACGTGTAGTCCAGTCCGATGTGCTCGAACAGCAGCAGGTAGCCCATGAAGGTGAAGATGCCGGGGTCGGCGAAGTAGTCGGCCGAGGGGACGACGAACAGAATCTCCGCGCCCTTGCGATTAATGGGGGGCGTCAGTTTGATCCCGGTGGCGTCCTCCAACTCCTCGCAGATAAACTCGATGTTGTCCTTGAAGGTGTGCGGCGGAATGTTCAGGTGATTGCCCGTGCGATGGCAGTTGGCCACGGGCTCGACGACCCAGTTGATGTTCAGTCCCACGAGGTTGAGAAGCTCCCGGGCGAACATGGTGATCTCCGCCGTGTCGATGCCGTAGGGGCAGAACACCGAGCAACGGCGGCACTCCGTGCACTGGAAAAAGTAGTAGTACCACTCCTTGAGAATGTCGGGGGTGAGCTTGCGGACGCCGGCGATCCGGCCGAGGATGCGTCCCGCCAGCGTGAAGTCGTTGCGGTAGACGGAGCGCAGCAGCTCGGCCCGCAGGACGGGCATGTTCTTCGGATCCCCCGATCCGATGTAGAAGTGGCACTTGTCGGCGCAGGCGCCGCATCGCACGCAGGAATCGAGGAAGACCCGCAGGGAACGGTACTTGCCGAGGCGTTCCTTCAGACCTTCGTGGAGGATCTTCTGCCATCCGTCGGGCAGCTTCCAATCGTCATCGGTGGGAGACCACTCCCGGGGGTTGGCGTACCCCATGTACTTGAGGTTCTTCCCGACGCCGGGATAGCTCCAGCTCCCGCGTCGGGCCTCGAAGTCGACGGCGGGATCCATCCAATCCCGCCGGGGTGGGTGGTAGTCAAGCTGAAGCAGTTCCTGCGGCGACTTCTCCATGACCGATCACTTCCCATCCAACGGTATGCCGGAGGCCTCGAGCTTGTCTCGGAACTCCTCTTCCCACTGGGCGTACGTGTGTACCTCCACTTCGGGGTTCCAGGGGTTGATGTGGCGCCGATTGCGGTTGTTGTTCGCCAGATTCCTCGTCGGGCTCAGAAACACTCCCCCCATGTGGACGAGCTTGCTGAAGGGGAAGTAGATGAAGAGGAGACTGACGAGGAAGAGGTGAATGTAGAACGGCAGGCCGATGCCCTCCGGCAGGGCCGGCCGGAAGGTCGTCAAGCCGACGGAGAGCTCCTTCACCTTGAGCAGATCGACCTTGGTGATGTAGCGCATGAAGATGCCCGAGACCACGACACCGATCAGGAGGAACAGCGCGAAGTAGTCCGTCGGCAGTGAGATGTAGCGCACCTGCGCATCCAGGAGGCGCCGCCCGAGCAAGTAGAGCAGAGCGACCAGGATCAGGCCGCCGGAGAGGAAGAAGACCGGCACACTGAGCTGGAAGAAGCCGTCCACGACCTCGATGAGATGGACGAAACTCGGCGTGGGATCGAGGAAGAGACGCAGGTGCCGCACGAAGATGATGAGGAAGGACCAGTGGAAGGCCAGGGCGGCGAGCCAGAGGAGCTTCTCCGAGTGGTAGACGACGCGGTCCGATCCCTTCAGCCCCACGCGGGTATTCCGGAACAGCGAGCGGAACAGCAGGATCTCGCCGGCCATCCGCCCGACGGCCTCGAGTGTCCCGCTCGGGCTCTCCAGCGGGTCCCGCCGCATCCAGGGCAGCGAGCGCTGCTGGCCGCACACCGTCGGAATGCGGAACGGTACGGGCGCCCCGGCCCAGAGCAGGACCCGGTAGACCATGCCGACCAGGAACACGGCAATGGCCACGTAGGGAATGACGATTCCGAACAAGGTCCGCTGGCCAGCCAGGCCGACTCCCGCCCAGACCACACCGAGCAGCACGGCCAAGGCGAGCAAGGCGATCATGGCCCTCATCCCGCTCCCTCTCCTTTGGTCTCGGAACCGGCCCACTCGCTTCCGGACCGTTCCGTCCCCTCGATCTCGCGCGCCCGGAGTGACGTGTGCGGCCTCGGCGCCCGGCCGCGAATTTCGCGCACGCGAAGGTCGTAGATTTGCTCCCGGCACCGCATGAACAGGTCGAAGGCCTGCAGCGCGAGCCGGTCGATGCGATCGAAGAGCCCGGCGGGCTCGATCTCGGCGGCCGGATCGCCGTCACCCCCGCTCAGTTCTTCGCAAACGGCCTGCTTCAGCAGGAAGACGAACCCGACCGCGGCTGAGGGGGAGAGGTCCTGCACCGCACGGATGCGCACGATGCCGTCCAACGCTGCCCGCATCGTCTCCGCCGGCGCATCTGCGAGGAGGCCGTCGTAGAGAATCTCCAGGTTCTCGCCCACCAGGTGGCCCACCGGATTCCGGAAGCGGTCGGGCTCCCGGACGATGAACTCCGCGGCACGCTCCGGATAGACCGCGAGCGTCAGCGCCTTCCAGCGGTCGATGACCGCCGCCCGCCTCTCCTGCAGACCGTCGAGCCGGTTCATCACTGGCTCCTCCGATGGTCCTTCGCGGAGTTCAGTTTTTGCAACCGGCGTGCCAATCACAGGCTCGGTGGCGCACATCCAATTTATTGAAATTCAACGGCTTGCACGGACGGATGTGGGCGAGTGCCGGACGCTCGAGGCGCGGGAGCCTCCGAGTGTTACGACCCGGTAACAGCCGGATACGGCGAGGGGGCGAGCCCCCTGCCCGGCTCCGATTCCGCCAGGCAGGCTGTTCGCCCCCCCGAAGTCGCTCGCGGGCGATGCTTCTCAGACACAACCGGTCGGCTTGGGCAGCCCCGCCACCTTGCACGCGCCCTTGGCCGGCCCGGACGGGAACAGCTCGTAGATCTTCTTCAGGTTGAGCCCGGTCTCCTTGGTCAGCTTCCGGATCATCGGAGCGACGCCGAACTGGAGATAGTACTGGCGCAGGTAGTTGACCACCTTCCAGTGGTCATCGGTGAGATCCTCGACCGCCTCGGTGGTCGCAAGAGCAGCCGCAACCTCTTCGTTCCACTTGTCGGGCTCCTGCATGAATCCATCTTCGTCGACGGTGAGCGTGATCGTTCCGTGTGTGAACTCCGGCATCTCATCTCTCCTCTTTGTTATCCGGAGCTTCCGCCCCGAGATCGGTCGAATTGCCAGCCCGGACTATTCATGAAGATCGTCGCGAGATTGCGGAGACGCCCACCGGACGGGCACCCGCAGGGGTTTGGACCCGAGGCGTATCTCAACGATACGTCGCAGGGTACGAACCCCGAGGACGCCCGTCCGGTGGCGCGTATCCGCGATCGCAGCAGATCCTTCATGAATAGTCCGGGCTAGGGTCGGTGGATCGAATCAGTTCCTTGGCGGCGGTCTTCAGGGCCCGCAGGAACTCGGGGGCTGGTGAGTGGCCCAGGGCCTTGGCGCGAGCCATCTCCTCCACGGCCTCGGGCACGCGGCCGGCGGCCAGCAGCCCGACGGCGAGAAAGTAGTGCCCCGCCGCGTGCCCCGGGTCCAGGTCCACGACGCGGCGGAAGCTGCGCAGCACTCCTTCCGTGTCGGCCAGGTAGAGACAGGCCTGGCCGATGTTGTAGTGAGCCAGAAGCAAGTCGTCCTGGCGCTTCAGGGCCTCCTCGTTGGCCGCGACGCAGCCCGGGAAGTCCCACTTGAACAACAGCACGCCACCGAGGTTGACCCAGGCCTCCACCAGGTCGGGCTCGAGCTCGAGAGCCTTGCGGTAGTGCTTCTCGGCGCGGTCGGGCCGTCCGCGCTGGGTGTAGGCCAGACCGAGGTTATAGTGAGCGGCGGCGGACTCCGGATTCTCCCGGACCCGCTCCAGGTAGCGTTCCATCCCGTGGGTCGCTCCTTCAGTTGCGTTCACGGTTGCTCTCCCCGGCCAGCGCGACCAGACGCTGGAACGCGTCGCGTTCTTCCTCTTGCGACTCGTCCACGAAGGCCTCCAGACGCGCGAGGTCGCGCCTCACCAGTCGCGGATCCGCTTCCGCAACGCGGCCGAGGGCCTTCAGTAGCTCCAGCCGGATCCCCTCGTCCCAGGCCATGGAGACCAACGGGGAAATGAACGGCTCCAGAATCTCCGGACATCGATGGCCAATCTCCCCGAGGGCCGCGATGCCGAACACCCCGTTGGTCGCGGCCTCATCATTGAGGGCCCACATCAGACGGCGCACCATTTCCAGCCCGAGCGTCGGATGTGCCTCCGCGGATCGACCCATGGCGCCGGCCGCGTGACGCCGGATCCGCGGATCGGGATCCCACAGCCTCCCCATGAGAGGACGCAGGGCCCGCCGGTCAGAGATGGCCAATCCGGCCACCGTCTCTTCACGCCCTTGCCGGAGCAAACTCATGATCTTCTGGCCCAGTCGTGTCTTCATGTTCCTCGGGCTTCCCGTGTCCTCGCCCGTTCAACGAGGTCGGGCGACGGCGCCCCTTACCCCGATCCCTCTTCGTTCGCCAGGCGCGTGCGAGGGCCGTGAACGTCCCGGCCCATGAGGGCGTCCCCAAGGCATGCACGTGCAGGTAAGAGGCCCAAACGTTCCCCACGGCGAGGCCGTCGCGTCCGCCCCCGATCCCATGACCGCGTTGCAGGCGGAGGCACGAGGCGCTGGCGTCATGTCCGGACAGGATTCGGGAGTAATGGAACTCGTGTCCGCGCAGGCGCGTCGAGCACTCGAAGAACGGATTCGACCCATCGACCTCCGCCTCCACGTATCCGTGCCCCACAGGCCGGGCTGTCTGCTCGACGACCAGATCGAGCACGCCCGCCATGGAGTGGGAGACCCCGTCCACCACGAGTTCGCGGGCAAGATACATCAGTCCGCCACACTCGGCGTAGATCGGCATTCCGGCCGTTGCCGCTTCCCGCACCGATTCACGCAGCGAGTCATTGGCAGCCAGTCGCTTCACATGAGTCTCCGGAAACCCGCCGCCGAAGTAGAGACCGTCCAGGTCCGGCAGATGATCATCGCGAAGCGGAGACACCGTCACCAGCTCGGCGCCGCAGGCTTGCAGCGCCTCCAGATTCTCCGGGTAGTAAAAGCTCAGCGCCTCGTCCCGCAGGACGCCGATTCTCACGGTCGCTCCCGCCGGAATCGGGTCGGGATCGGGGAAACGGACCGGAGTCGCGGACCGCGCCACGTCGAGGACGGCTTCGAGATCCACGTGGCGATCCACCGCCGACGCCACTGCCTGCAAAGCTTCCTCACGTCGTGGGTGCTCGACCGCCGTGACCAGGCCAAGATGGCGCCCGGGCAGCCACTCTTCTTCCAGGCGGGGAATCGCGCCCAGGACCGGCGGCCCGCCTGCCGCCGCGATGGCCTCTCGGAGAACGCCTTCTTGGCGTGCCGTGCCCACCCGGTTCAGCACCACCCCCGCCAAGGGAACTTGCGGATCCAGAGCTTTGCAGCCGACCACCAGGGCCGCCGCCGTGCGGGTCATCTTCGTCACGTCGAGCACCAGAAGCACGGGGGCGCCGATGAGCTTGGCCAGCTCGGCGGTGGAGTGGCTCCCCTCGGAGTCGAGGCCGTCGAACAGCCCGCGATTGCCTTCCAGCATCAGCAGGTCGGCCGATCCGGACCGCGACAGGCCGGACCCGATGGCGGAGCGCTCCATGAGGAAAGTGTCGAGATTCCGCCCCGCCGCTCCTGCCGCCGCCCCGAGCCACGCCGCGTCGATGTAGTCCGGCCCCTTCTTGTAGGGGCCGACACTAAGGCCCCGGCTGACGAACGCGCGGGACAGGCCGAGCGCCACGAGCGTCTTTCCGCTGTCGCCCGCCAGACCGCCAACCACCAGGCGTGGGGTGAGAAGCTCCATGCGACTCAGTACAGATCGAGGAAACCGCAGGGACACTCCTCAGCGCACTTCTTGCAGCCGTCACACGTGCCCAGGTCGATGTCGTAGAAGTGCCCCAGTTCGAGTTCCTTGGTTTTCTTGAAGCAGTTCACCTGGCAGTACATCCAGCAGTTCTCGCAGCCGAAGCAGAGACCGCAACTGAAGCAGCGCTCCGTCTCCGCCTGCGCCTGTGTTTCGGTGACACCGAGGTCCATTTCATCCATGGGACGCGCCAGCCGCTCCTCCGGGGCGAGGATCTTCCGCTCCGCTCGCGGGGCCTCCTTGTACCAGTCGAGCTTGAGACGATCCTTGCCGATCGCCGGGCGATCGGGAGGGGACTTCGGCTCGTGCCCGCGGAGCTTCGCGTGGATGCACTCGGCCGCCCTGCGGCCCTGACCGATGGAGATGGTGGCCAGCCCGAGGGTCAGGGTGTCACCCCCCGACCAGACCCCCTCCATTCCCGTGCGGCCCCACTCGTCCACTTCCAGCCAGTTGCCCTTGGTTTCGATGCCGCCGCCCAGGGTGCTCCAGTCGGGGGCCTGGCTCACCGCCATGATCAGGGTGTCCGCCTCCAGCTCGAAGACATCCCCCTCGATGGGAACCGGCCGGCGCCGGCCCGAGTCGTCGGGCTCGCCCAGCTCGAAGCGCTGCACGGCCAGCTTCTCCACGGTGCCGTCGGCACTCCGGATCACCTTCGCCGGCGACGCGAGGAACTCGATCTTGATGCCCTCTTCGAGGGCCTCCTCGATCTCGCGCTCGATGGCCGGCATCTCGGCCCGCGTGCGGCGGTAGAGAATCGTCACCTCGGCGCCCAGGCGGCGCGAGACGGCCGCCGCGTCGGGGCTCAGACGCAGGGAGACGCGCGCCGCGTCGATCGCGGTGTCGCCGCCGCCGACCACGATGACCCGATCGCCGATCTCGGCTCCCCGGCCCGAGTTGACAAGGTTGAGGAACTCCGTGCCGGTGTAGACCCCCGAGCCGTCCTCACCCGGAATCCCCATGGTCTTGCCCTGGTGCGCGCCGATGCCGACGAAAACGGCGTCGTACTCCTTGCGGATCTCGTCCAGGGTGATGGGCTCTCCCACAGAGGTGTTGCTGCGCAACTCGACGCCCATGTCGAGGATGCGTTGGATCTCGGCGTCCAGCACCTCGCGAGGGAGGCGGTAGGACGGGATGCCGTAGCGGAGCATGCCGCCCGGTTTCTCGAAGGCATCGAAGACGGTGACCTTGTAGCCGCGGCGGGCCAGCTGATAGGCGCAGGAAAGACCCGAGGGGCCCGCCCCGATGACGGCGATCTTCTCGCCGGCCGCATCGCCGTCGAGGGCGGATAGCTTCAGCCCTCTCTCGATACCCCAGTCGCCGATGAACCGTTCCACGGAGTTGATCGCGACGGCCCCGTCCTTGTGCACACGGTTGCAGCTCGTCTCGCACGGGTGCGGGCAGACCCGCCCCATCACCGCCGGGAACGGATTCGTCTCCACCTCGATTCGCCACGCCCGATCACGGGCCTCTTCCAGAGAGAGACCGTACTTCCCGTGGTGAGCGATCACGGTGAGCCAGCCGCGGATGTCGTTGTCGCTGGGGCAGTGCCCGGTGCAGGGCGGCAGCTTTTCCACGGCCTGGGGCCGCAGCGACGAGATCTGCGTTCCGGAGGACCCACCACCGCGCAGGGCGCGACGGGCCCCGCCTTTCTTCTTCTTCTTGTTCAGCAGGCTCATCGGCGCCCCTTCCCCTGTTTCCTCGCGGCGATGTCTAACCGTACGGGTAGATGTTCTTCTTGAATTCCTCGAGAGACTGGAGGAGCTGATCGTGCTTCTCCTCGTCCGTGATCAGGTAGTCAAGGAGCGCACGCTGTACGAAGAACCTGCACTCCTCCTTGCACTCTTCCGCCAGCTCGATGGTCTTCCGCTCGACTTCGTCGTGCGCCGTGATCTCGTCCCAGACCTCGCCCAGCTCCTCCGGCGTCAGCTTGATCTGTTCCTTTGTCAGGCTGTCGACGAGGAACTGCTGCAGCCGATGATGCTGGGCGGAGTCATTGCGGATGGTCTCCATGAACTGCCTGATCCGGGCGTTTTTGGTCTTCTCCATGATCGACGCGCACGATTCGACCACCTCCCGCTCGATCTTCTGCCATTGGCGGAGCGTGCTCACCAGTTTCTCGATGCGCTCCGGCACATGGACGTGCGCCATGACCTCATCCCTTGTCGGTCGCGATCCCAAGCATCGAGGCCGGCGCGGGCCGGCCCCCCCCGACTGCCGCCTCAGCCCTCCGAGGATTCCTCCTCGGCCGGCAACGTGATGTAACTCCCGCCGACATAGCTGTAGATGCAGCGGCCGGAATCGATGAGCTGGCGAATGGCCTTCTTGCAGAGCTTCTTGTCGCAGGCGTCCTCGCCGAACTGGTCGATCATGGCCTTCGTGACGTCCATCGGCTTCAGGTTCTTCTTGCCGTGCGTCGCCTTGATCAGGTCGAACATCGCGGTGGCGACGTCATCAACGGTCGGCTGGCTCATGCATGCCTCCTAGTGCTTCAGCTGGACCGAGCGCTTGTAGGTCTCACCGGCATGCGTGAAGTCGTCGATGTGGTACTTGGTGAACGGGATGCCGGCGATTTTGAAGAACCGCTTCCAGCCGATCCGATCAATCCATTCGCCCATGCGCTCGTGCTTGCGGGCGTGTTTCGCCCACACGTCGACGAGGCCCTTCACCGCCTCGACGACCTCGGGCCACCGCGGCGGGTTGTTGGGGAGATAGGGAATCGCCAGTTTGGAAAACATCGGCTCCCGGCGGGCGTTGGAGACTTTCCCGCCGACCCAGATCGAGATCCCGTCATGGTCCGCGTTGTTGATCTTCACCGAGGGGCACACCGTGTAGCAGTTGCCGCAGAACATGCACTGCGGATCCTCGATCTCCACCGACTTGTGTCCGTCGACCGTGGCCGGCCGGATGGCACCGGTGGGGCACGATGCGACCAGGGTCGGCACCTCGCAGACCCGTGGCAGCTCCTCGTGGTCGATGACCGGGACCTTCGTGTGCACGCCCAGCACGGCGATATCGGAGCAGTGGACCGCTCCGCACATGTTCAGGCAGCACGCGAACGCGATGCGCAGCTTGCCCGGAAGCTCCATGCCGGTAAAGTGCGGGTGCAGCTCGTCCATGATGCACTTCACCACGCCGGACGCGTCGGACGCGGCGGAGTGGCAGTGAACCCAACCCTGGGTGTGGACGATATTGGAGATGGCGTTGCCGATGCCCCCGACCAGGTAGCCCTCTCCCTCCAGATCCTTTTTCAGGGCCGGGATCTTCGACTTGTCCGTGAGCAAGAACTCCACGTTGTTGCGGCTGGTGAAGCGCAGGTGACCGTCGCAGTATTTGTCCGCCAAATCCGCGAAGAGACGAATCGTGGCGATGGCGAGCAGGCGTGGCGTCGCCGCGCGAACCGTGTACAGCTTGTCCCCCGATTCCCCTACGTGCACCATCACGCCCGGCTCGACGATCTCGTGGTGGGCCCACCTCCCGTAGTTCGCCTTGATGACGGGCGGGAGGAATTGCTCGTAGTGAGGGGGTCCGATATCGGTCTTACGTTCGGTTGTCGTCATGGAAGCCTCCTTGCCCGGAGCTACTCGCATGCCCGGAGCTACTCGTCCTCATCCTCTTCCTCGAGATCTTCCTCGAAGAAGATGTAGGGATTGCTGCGCGGGTGCGCGATCATCTCGGGCACGGGTTCCAGACCGATCTCGTCGAGAAACGCCCCGAGTCCCACACGCTGGATGAATTCCCCAACGCGCTCGCGGTTCTTGCCATGCTCACCCCAGAAGTCCCAGATGGCCTCGGTGAGCTCCTTCAGGTCCTCGTACGGCGGCTTCATCTCGATGAACGGGACGAGCACCGACGACAGCAGGGCCCCACCGATGATCGGTGCCTTCGCGCCGATGAGGATGGCGGCACCACGTTCCTGGCCCGGCTTCAACGCCTTGGACATCACGTTGATGCAGTGCATGCACTTGACGCACTCGGCGTCGTCGATCTCGAGCTTCTGGCCGTCCCAGTCCATGCACCTCGTCGGACACAGGTCACAGATCTCCTTCTGGATGTCCGTGCCGTTCTTGGCGTAGGCCTGGACTTCCTTCTGGTCGATCTGGATCTCGTCCTTCCAGGTCCCGATGATGGACATGTCCGCCCGGGCCACCGAAGCCACGCAGTCGTTCGGACAGCCGGCGAACTTGAACTTGTACTTGTAGGGGAACATCGGTCGGTGCAGCTCGTCCTGGAACTGCTGGGTGAGGTCGTAGCACGCGTTGAGGGTGTCGTAGCATGCCCATTCACAGCGGGCCGGCCCGACGCAGCAGCTCGGCGTGCGCATGTCCGACCCGGAGCCACCCAGGTCGAACCCGGCTTCCGTCAGCCCGGAGAACGTCGGCTCCAGTTCCTCCGTCTTGGCGCCGAGGAAGATGATGTCGCCCGTCGAGCCGTGCATGTTGGTCAGGCCCGACCCGTGCTCGTCCCAGACGTCGCACAGCTTGCGCAGTGCGTCGGAGGTGTAGAACCACGCGGCGGGCTGGTTGACACGCAACGTGTGGAATTCGGCGACCTCGGGAAACTCCTCCCCGAGATTGCAGTAGCGGCCGATGACGCCGCCTCCGTATCCCATCACGCCGACCAGTCCGCCGTGCTTCCAGTGGCCGATCTTCTCCTCGTAGGAGCGCTCCAGGACGCCCAGGAGATCCCGCACCATCGGCCTCTTCGCTTCCTTCTTGATCTCCTTGACGAAGCTGGGCCATGCACCCTTTTCCAGCTCGTCCAGGAGCGGCGTCCCCTTCTTCTGTTCGCTCATTACGACTCCTTCTCGACACCCAGACCAGCGTTCCGACCGCCGAGCGGTCGACCCCGTGCCGGAGCGGAGGGATGGTTTCCGCCCCCGGACCGACCCACGGACGAGACATCCGTAAACTGTTGCAAAGCAACACTCATGCCACGGCCGGAGTTGTCGGAACTCGAGGCTAACCTCTCTATTGACAGCAGTTTATCCCGGGGACGCCGCTGTCCGGGAAAGCCCGCGTGGGGACGGTGTTTCCCTTCCGTAACATCGCGATCCGGCCGCTCCCGACGTTCCTATTCCTGCCGCATCGCCCCCAGGCGCCACTCCAGCTCCGGCATCTCGTCCAGGTCCATGTAGAACAGGGCCGTGGCCTCGATGTCCTGATCGGCGTTGTTGCGGAGCACCGGCCCGGGGAGGGGACCCGCCGCCAGCAAGGTGACGAGGCCTCCCAGGAGAAAGAGCCCGCCGCAGAAGCGGAGCCACCTCATCCGCGTTCCCACCTCAGATCGCGTGCGGAAACAGGACGAGGAAGGCGAGCCACGCCATGAACAGGGTCAGAACCAGGTTGAAGCTCTGCCCGACGACGTAGAGGACCATCGGCTTGCCGCCCTCCATCTGTTTCGCCAGCTCCCGGAAGTTCGACTCGAGCCCGATGCTGACGAAGGCGAGGCAGAAGAACCAGCCCCGCAGGGGATTCGTGACGGCTTTGATCACCCCCTTCTCCACCAGCTTCAGGCCGTCTCCCGAAAACAGCGATCCGAAGAGCGGCGAGAGAACGAAGGAGAAGACGAGCGAGGCGCCGATGAACCCGATGATGAACTTCGGGAACCGGTGCCAGATCTCCATCGCGTTGGGCCGGGGCCCCGAGGGAACCCGGTCGACCACGATGACCCAGTAGACCGCGATGAAGAACCCCACGATGCCGATGAGCACGTTCTGGATCATCTTCACCACTGCGGCGACCGTCTCGGCCCGCGGACCGAGCATGGACCCGGCGGCCACGACCGCTCCGGTGGCGTCGATGGTGCCGCCCATCCAGGCCGCCCCCAGCACGTCGGACATGCCGGCCGCTTTGATGCCGATCGGCATGAAGATCATCATCAGCACGGTGAAGAACAGCGTCATCCCGACGCCGAGCGTCAGCTCCTCCTTCTTGGCCCGTGAGGCCCCCGCCGCGGCGATGGCGGCCGAGACGCCGCAGACCGAGGTCGCCGCGGCGATGATGATCACGAGGCACTTGCTCTTCATTTTGAGAATGCGGGTGCCAAAGAGCCACATGAAGAGGATCACGGTCGGCGTGACGATCCAAGCGACCATCAACCCCGGGGGTCCGAGGCTCAGGATCTTGCCGAACAGGATCTCGGCGCCCAGCAGCACGAGCCCGGTCTTGATGTACATCTCGGTGCGAACACCGGCTTTGAGCCACTCGGGGGTGCCGATCGTGTTCGAGATCAGGAGACCGATCAGCAGAGCCCACATGGCGTAGCTCAGCCCCCAACCCTTGATCTGCACCTGATTCGCGACGGTGTAGGAGATCACCGCCAGCAACAGGATGACGACGAAGGCCAGGAAGTACTTCCCGGGGCTCTGCCCCATCACCGACACGCCGATGGCCGTGAGGATCCCGACCAGGGCGAAAGCCACGATCCAGGGCAAGATCAGCACGCCGGTCCGCTGAGCGCTGACGGTGAAGAGGCCGCTGCCCAGATTGACGGAGTCGGAGGGGAACACCTGGGAGACGTAGGCCTTCGCCCCCATGCCGTCCGGATCCGGGTCCTCTTTCGTGAACGTGAGCTCCTCCCCTCCCATCAGGTTGGGAGAGACCTTGATCACCTGGCCCGCCCTGTCCCGATCGGAGGAGATCCTCAGCCGGACGCCCCCCTCGGCGGGGACGACCTCGGCCGTCGCCTTCGGCTTCTTGGCGTTGATCGCCTCGGCGAGAGTGGCCGGAGTCACGTCCTCCTTCAGAGTCAGCTTGGTCTCCTTCGCTCCGTAGAAGGCGTCGATCGGGCTGGAAACCCAACCGCCCAGCTTGGGCACCTTCAGCTGCGTGAGGCTCCCGGAGTAGGTCGCGAGCGACAGTGCGGTCGCGACGAGGATGATGACGAGACCGAACCAGACGGTCCACCAGTCCTCCAGCGCGATCAGCGGGCTGCGCTTCTTCTCGGGGCCGGCCATTGCCTCCTCCTTGCCATCTCAGCAGGCTTCATGGCGTGACAACATCCAGCACGACGACAGACTGAACCGATTACAGGAATTGCAGCGCTCGTGCCAGAGAGGGAAGCCGTTCACCCGGCGAAATGTGCCACAGACCCTCTCGATTCGTGGTTCGTCGGAAACGGCAGGAGCGCGCCGGAGGCCGGGCATTTCCTTCTCGTAACGCCTCTTCCGCTGTGTCTTCGGCCGTGCGCGGCTCGATCAGCCGCAGGCCATGCGAGAGGCTCCGTCCGTCAATGGAACTCCCACTCCAGGAAACCCTCCGGAACATCGACCATTGCATTGACAATGAGCTCGACCAACCCCCCATACAAGATGCCGCACCGATCCCATCCCTGGTAGTAGGTGAGGATGTCCCGCAACTGTCCCTTGCAATTGGAACAGGGAGCGCAGACGTACTTCTTCGTCTCCGGTTCAATGCTGGCGGAGAAGGCCTCGAGAATCTGACAGAACTTGAGCCGGCCCGAAACGCGCGTTCGCCACGCGGGGAAGTTCAGGCCTTGGCCTACCGCGAAGCCCGAGCCGCCGCCACAGCAGAGGTTATTGACACCGTGCGGCTCCATCTCGCGAAACTGGGGACAGATCTTCTTCAGGATGTTGCGCTGCGGCTGGACGATGCCCATGGAGCGCGTGATGTTGCAGGGATCGTGGAGCGTCACCGGAAAGTCGTTGCGTGACGGATCGAGTCTGATCCGGTCGTTCATCACTAGATCCTCCAGCAGGACCAGAGCGCTCTCGCCCGGCACCTGGAGCTCCTTCGGGAGGACGCGGCCGGCGATGGGCATGGTCGCCTTGTGAGCGTGCCCGCACTCCCCCATCAGAAACCTCTTGGCCTTCAGCTTCTTCGCCACCTCGTAGTGCCTGAGGGCAATTCTGGAGAGCTGGACGTCGTCGTAGAACAGACCGTAATTGACTGAGTCGTAACCAATCTTGTCGGAGGCCATGGTCCAGTTCACGCCAGCGACCGTGAGGATGATGGTGAACGCCTGGAGATTCTCCGGCCAGGAGAGGAACTCCCCCGCGTTGTGCATCACCAAATAGTCGGCCCCCTCGACGTCGAACGGGATTCTGATGTCCAGCCCCGTCTTCTCGCGGATGTCCTCCTCGGTGAACTCGGCGATGTCCCGGACCCCGGCGGGGTTGAGACCGGTGGACGAGCCCGTGGCGAGCTGCTTCACCGTCCCGACGTCGTGTAGCTCCGGCATGTGGATGCCCAGCTCCTGGCTGAAGAGCTTTCGGATCTCCCGAGTGATCAGGGCATTGTCCACGCCCACGGGACAAGCCTGGGCACAGCGCCGGCAGAGGGTGCAACGGTAGGACAGCTCGGCAAGTTGGATGACCGCTTCCCAGTTCAGCTCGACATCGTTGCCCCGTAGCTTCGGGAAGAGGTTCCCACCTGGCTTGAGGTAGCGACTGATGATCTTCCGGAGCACCTCCGCCCGGAACGTCGGCCGGTATTGCTCCGGCCTTCCCGACGCCGTGTAGATGGGGCAAGATTCGGAGCAGGTTTGACACTTGACGCAGTTGTCGAGGGAGAGCAGCAACGGCTGGAGAAACGTCCAGTTGTTCTCCTTCGTCAGGAGCTTGCCCAGCCCTTCGAGGAACCCGGCGACCTTCTCCTCCCGTTCCTCCTCGGTCTCCGGGACGGGCGTCCGCGTGGCACTGATCCCGTCCGGCCCCACCTCGTAGCGACCGCGCTGCTCCTCGGTCAGCGCAGGGATCGGCTCATCCTCCCAGTCCTCGTAAGGGTGGGGCAAAGGGACCAGATTCTTGACGTCCAGCCCCTCGTTCTCGTCGAGAAAGCGCTCGACGTCCTCGGGGCTCTTCAGGTGCGGGAGAGGCACGCTCAGTCTCCGTTCTTCGCGGACTCTTTGGGAAGCGTCGTTGCCACCTCGAGCCAGGTTTCCCCCGTCCGGACATGCTCCGCAGACCAAGTCACGCCAAAGTCCAGAGAGGCGCGGAGACGTCTCTCCAGGGAGCTTCCCGGCAGGACTTCACGGTCATCCCAGCGCACCTTGTGATAGGTGAAGTATTTTGCGAAGAAGTGAACCATCCGCGTGAACGGCAGATAGAGAAGGAACAGCGCGGCCGTGGCCATCTGCAGACCGATCAGGGCGGAGACCCGGGGCGGGTCCAGCCGGGCGATCTGCGCCACAGCCATGGTGACCGTTTGCATGCCCCCGGGGCCCGCTGCCACCGCGGCGCTCAGTCCCCCGACGAGGATGAGCAGGGTGAGATTGAGCCGGTCCACCGGCGCGGTGCACGGGCGCAAACGCGGGTCCGTCGAGCGGAGCATGAGCAGGATCAGCGCGCCGGCGGCGGTGGCGCTGCCACCCAGCGTGCCGGCCACCGCCAGCACGGTCGGCCAGGGACCGGGCACGAGACCGGTGGCCGCGAGAAAGACGCCCAGGGTGGTGAGCACCAGCGCGTAGAGACCCCAGTGGAATGGAAGCGAGCCCCACCAGATCTTCCGGTTGTTCTCCCAGACACCCTTGAGAAGCAGGATCTCCAGTGCCATGAAGGAGATCTCGCCAAGGTGGCTTTTTCGTCGGGGCCGGGTCCACCAGTCCTTGTGCTCCAGGTGGGAACCTCCATGGGCCCGGCCCGGCTCATGGGCCACCGGGTAGAGGTCCCAGCGCAGGTGCTCGGGAGCCCGCGCCCAACTCATCGCCCGCCAGGCACAGCCGACCACCATCACGCCCAGGGCCACCCAGATCCACGCCGTCAGAATGGCAAAAACCACCGTCTCTGCCATCACGCGCCTCTCCTGTTGCCGGCGAGAACGTCGCTGTCGCCGTACCGCTTCTCGATCCATTCCGGGATCAGCGAGAGCAGGACGAAGAGCACCGCGGCACCGGTCAGACAGTAGAGCGTCGTCATGTCAAACTCGCCGTGGAGCAGCTTGCCGGCGATGGCCGCGTACCCGGGCGGCCACAGCTCGCGCCTGGTCGACGCCTTGGAGTATAGTACCGGATCCGGATTCCCCGCCCAGCCCCGGACGCGAGTCGCGGGGTCGTGACCGCCTCGCGGAGTCGCCGGACCCCGGACTCGATGACCGATCTCGCGGGGAGCCGCGGTCTGCAGAATCTGACTCATCTGCCAACTTGCCGGTGATGGCATTATGGATCGCGTCCTGGATGAAGTGGCGGGCGGGTCCAGCCCGGAGCTGCACCGCGTCCTAGCCTTGATCTTCCAGAAAACCTTGCGTGGAAACGCGCGAGAGTGCGTCAGCCGGGGCCGCAAAGCAAACCGCCCGAGCCAACCGGAGCTTATCTCACGATAAGTGAGGATTGGCGAGGGCGAGCACGGTCGCGGATGACGTGCTATCGTGCGAGCGTCAGCGGTTTCCGCCGAGATTTTCCGGAAGATCAAGGCTAGAACTCAGTGTATTTGGTGGAGCGGCCCCTGGCCTTATCGACCGGGTACTTCCGTTCGTTCTCTTCGATCTTGTCTGTCATGGCACGGACCAGATCGAAACCGGCCTCGTGAGCGAGTAGGAGGGCGTAGATGCCAATGTCGGCCAGCTCCTCGGCGATGCGCTCGCGCCGGTCGGGATCGAGCGTCCTGCCGTCATCCAGGTCCCACTGGAAAACCTCCAGGAGTTCGGCGGCTTCGATGGACAGGGAAGCGGCGAGGTTGCGGGGGGTATGGAACTGAGCCCAGTCGCGGGCCTCGCGGAAAGCGACGATCCGCTGGGTGAGGACTCGGAGATCAGTCACGGGAGGCCTCCGGTGGCGGCACATGCGGTTCCAGACAGCATAACCCAGAAGACTGCGCGGTCGTAGGCCTTTGGCGCCCGGGCAGGAGCCGTGCGATCGGAGGACCCGCGCCGGTCACGTGGGCTCGGGGACGTGCTTCCCCTGGCGTCGCGCAGACGCTTCCCGAAAAGGAGGACAATCGACCCCAGGGCGTACGTTGCAATGACCTTGACACCCATCCTCTCGGCCCTTTGCTGAAACGCTTCGGCCCGCTTCGTGGTCGTGTCCTCACAGAAAAGCGAGTCAGCGTGCGGAGAGGGTCGTGTCACCGGGGCTTTGGCTGGACCACTGGATGTCGAGCGCCGTAAAATAGCGGCGGACTCGCCCACGGGGAACTCACCGTCATGAAGACCGCGGTCATCGGTGCCGGGCCAGGCTGCCGCGCTTTCCTCGAGCTTTTCGAGCAAGGGAAGCTGCGATTCCTCGACCCTCACATCCTCGCGGTGGTCGACATCGATCCAGACGCGCCTGGCATGCGTTTCGCCCGAGATCGTGGCTGGAAAACGCTGGGCTCCGTGAAGCATGCGTTGGCTCTTCCCGGCCTCGAACTGGTCATCGAGCTGACCGGTTCGGACGAGGTGCTGGATCGGATTCACCGGCACGTTCCGCCCGGTGTCAGGGTTATGGACCACTTCGTGGCCCGGGTGTTTTGGGATCTGGGGGACGTGGCAGAGAACCTGTTGGGGGAGCTCCACGAGAAGACCGAGCTGCAATCCAAGGTCGACCGCGATCGCGCCCTGCTCCAGGACATCTTGGACGCCATTCCGGACGTGGTCGTCGTGCTCGACCAGGAGATGCGCATCGTTCGTGTCAACGAGGGGTTCGTGCGCATTGCCGGGAAGACGCGCGACAAGGTGCGTGGTCTGTCGATCCGCGATGTTTTCACCCGGGAAGACGCTGCGGACTGGTCGGCGAATCTCACCGAACTCCTCGACGAGGTCACCACCTTCGGACAGCCGGTCACTGTGATCCGGAGCGCGCTGGCCTCGTCCGGCAAAGAAGGGCACTTCCAGATCACGGCGATCCCTCTGTTCAACGAGCATCGGAAGATCACGCGGGTCGTCGAGACCGCTCGCGAAATCACCGAGCAGGTCACGCTGAAGCGAGAGACCGAGGAGTCCGCTCGGCGCTTCCAGCAAATCATCAACGCGGTGCACGGCGTCATCACCATCAAGGACCTTGAGGGCCGCTACCTGGTCGTCAATCCCTGGACCGAGGAAGTGGTCGGCATGAGCCGCGACGAAATGATCGGCAAGACTGCCGCCGACGTGTTCGACAAGGAGACGGCCGACCTCATCCAAAAGCTAGACCAAGAGACGCTCGCCACCGGCGGCCGTCATGTCAGCGAGGAGGTGCTCAAGATCCGGGGGAAGGAGCGGATCTTGGCGTCGGAGCGGCTTCCTCTCAGAGACTACAAGGGAGACGTCGTGGGCATCTGTTGCGTCAGCCAGGACCAAACCCGGCGGCGGCAGCTTCAGCGCGAGCTCGTGCGGACCGAACAGCTCGCGGCCGTCGGCCGGCTCGCCGCCGGCGTCGCCCACCAGCTGAACAACCCTCTTAGCGGGGTCCTCACGTTTGCCGAGGATCTGCTGTTGGAGGCCGACGCCGACGACCCCGTTCGCAAGGACTACGAGGTCATCGTTAACGAAACACTGCGCTGTCGGCGTATCGTCGGGGATCTGCTGGAGTTCTCGCGCCCAAAAAGGCTGGACCGGCAGTGGATCCACATCAACGACGTCATCTCGCACATGTTGACCATGGTGGAGCGTCAGGCCTCGTTTCACAACATCGAATTCGACGTCGATCTCCAAGATGACCTGCCGGACATTCATGCCGATCCCCACAAGATCCACCAGGCTTTGCTGAACCTCGTGATCAACGCCAGAGACGCGATGAAATCCCGCGGCGAGATCTCCATCCGGACGGCCGCCGACGACGACGAGGATACGGTGCAAATCACCGTGTCCGACACGGGCTGCGGAATCCCGGAAGACCGACTCGGAGACATCTTCGAACCGTTCGTTTCGAGTAAGGGAGAAGAGGGATACGGCCTCGGTCTGGCGGCGGTGCGCACGATCGTAGAGCGGCACGAAGGTCGCGTGGAAGTGCAGAGCCGAGAGGGTACCGGCAGCAAGTTTCGTATCGTCCTACCGGTCTCGACCGAGTAGGCCGTTCGCCGCACCCGAACGGACTGGCAAGGAGCACGGCAATGGGAAAGGCGCCGATCAAACAGCGGCAGGACCGCCAGACCGGCGACGGGTCCCGCATCCTGGTCATAGACGACGAGGAAATCATCCACGACAGCCTGCAACGCATACTGGGCCGACAAGGGCATCAGGTGGACGCGGCGTTCGGAGCCCCGGAAGCGCTGGAGCTGCTTGCATCACGAACGTACGACCTGGTGATCATGGACCTGATGATGCCCGACATCAACGGCATCCAGCTGATGGAGAAGATGCGCGCCAAGGGCCAAGAGGTGCCGGTGCTGATGATCACGGGCTACCCGACGATCCGCACCGCGCTCCACGCGCTGCGCCTCGGCGCGGTGGACTATCTGTCCAAGCCCTTCACGCGGCAGGAGCTGTTGGGGCCAGTCAATCGCACACTGCGCCGTGCCGTGGCGCCCGGGCCGTCCACCGCGGAGGCACTGGCCGCAACGGAGAGCGCCGAGTTCCCGGTGCTGAAGCTCAAGCCCGGCGATCGCTTTCACCTGCGGGAGCACTCTTGGGCCGTCTACCAGCAGGACGGCACGATCAGGATGGGCATCGAGGCATCGTTTCTGGACACCGTGGACGCTCTCGCTTCACTGGACGCTCCCGGCGAGAGCGATCTCATCGAGCAGGGATTGGTCGGCTTCAGACTGAAGACCGCCTCCGGCGAATCACACAACGTGTTCGTGCCCCTGAGCGGCCAAGTGCTGGAAGTCAACCAGGGAGCGCTGGATCACCCGTCTTCCATCGGCGCCGACACGTGGCTCGTGCGCGTTCGTCCCGCCAACTTGGAGACCGAGCTTCCGCTGCTGGTCAGGTCTTGACCCGGCGTCAGCTTGATCGTGGCAGGCGTATCTGGAACGACGAGCCGCGCCCCGGCGTCGACTCGACCTCGACGGATCCACCGTGCTCCTCCACGATCTTCTTGACCACGGCGAGACCCAGACCGGTTCCCTTGCCGCCCTTGGTCGAGAAGAGGCGGGTAAACAGCCGGGAACGGACGTCGTCCGTCATCCCGATGCCGTTGTCCTCGACGGTCAGCACGATCCCGTCCGGCGTAGAGAGGGTCCGCACCACCACGAGATCCCCGGTCTCCGACTCGGTGCACGCGTCGATCGCATTGGTCACGAGATTCAGGATTGCCCGGTAGATCGTGGTGCGATCCAGCAGCTCACCACCGACTTGCTCGTCGAGCTCCACGCGCAGCTGGACGTCTCTTTCGGATGCCGTCTCGCTCAGCAATTCAATGACTTTTCGGACGACTACGTTTGGATTCGTCTGTTTGCGCACGGGCTTTCGTTCCTTGACGTAGTAGAGCATGTCGAGGCTGAGCTCCTCGATCTGCCGGATCCCCACCTTGGTGATGCGCCACCCGCGACGGAGCTTCTCCGGGTCGTCTCCATCGAGTGCGCGGTCCGTAATGAACAGACCCGCGCGTAGCGCGTTGAGAGCGTTCTTCAGGCAGTGCGCCAGTCCGGCGATGGTCTCTCCGATCGCCGCCAGGCGCTCCTGGCCGACGAGCTCGGTCTGCATCCCCGAGAACTCGATCGCGATCGCGATGTGACGGCACATCGCGCGAACCAAGTCGGGGTCGGGCGGCACCTGCTCCGTTTCGCCGAACCGGTCAATCGGTAGCAGAAGGAGTCCCAGATGCTGCCCTCCCTCGTGCTGCACGGGGTAGCCCTCGATCCAGCCTTCCTTCACCATGGCCTTGTCGTCGAACTCGCCCTTCAGCCAGCGCTCGATGATCCGGCTCAGGAACGGTGGGACACCCTCCTGAGCGTCGGGGCCGAACCGGAACGGATGATCCTCGAAACCTCCGGCTTCGCGGAGCGTGATCGTTCCCTGTCCGGTCTGTGACTCCGGTTGGTAGTCGGCCTGGACGAGGACGCACTCGGCTCCCAGGAACTGGGTCGCCAGCTCCACGGCACGGCGCCGGCGCTCTTCCGGTCGAACGGCGCGATTGATCTGATCGGTGAAGTGATACAGGGTCCGGAACTCGTCGCGCTGCCGCTCCACGCGGTGGATCATTTCCGCCAGCCGCGATGTCGAGAGGTTCAGCGCGTCGGCCAGCTCGGTCAACTCCGTGGTTTCACCCAGATAGATCGGCTGTCCGAGATCGCCGGCCCCGATCGACCGCGCCCCCTTCACAAGCCTTTGCAGAGGCCGGCCCAGCAGCCGACCAAGCACCATCCGTGTCGTCAAGATCGTCAGCAACAGAGCGATCCCGACAGCAACGGCGATGCCGATCCGAACGGTCCGCACGACCCGGCGAATCGGTTCGACGCTCTGACCCACCAGGACGATTCCGAGGTTCGGTTCCTGCGCCTCGTGACAGACACGGCATTCATCGCGATTGTGCAAGGGCGTGGCCAGGACCTGGTAGTGATCTCCACCTGGTCCCGGCACGATGGCCGTCGCGGGAACCGGATCGGGCCTCCCCGCGTGGCAGGGCGCGCAGGAAAAATCATCGAGATCGGGAGGTGTTTCCACCTCGGTCGGGTCGCTCGAGAAGGCCATCCGACCCTGCGCGCCGACAATCCGGATCCAGGTACCCTCTTGCGTCTCGATCCTCGGTCTCAGCCAGTCCCAGGGATGATCTCCCTGCGCGTTCAGCATCGAGACGTCGGTGGCGCGGACCGTCGCGCGGCTCGCACGCCGGACGGTTTCCAGGTTGTTCGCGTAGAGCGCGTCTCGCTGGACCGTGCTCAGCCAGATCATCACGGCGGCGAAGACGAGTGCCAGCAGCGGCAACAGCCGCGCCATGATCCGCCACTGGATGCTCCGGCCTCGGCTCGCCACCGGCTGGGCTCCGGGTCTAAGGCTCCGGCGCCGGTCTGCCACGTCCGCCGGAAACCTCGGTGCTAGGACAGGAGCTCTCTGATCTTGCCCATGAGCTCCGGGGGATCGATCGGCTTCTCGACCAAACCGTCTGGCGTGAGACCGGCAAGCTGCTTGCGAAGACTCGCTCCGAAACGACGTACGACGTCGTCCCGGTAGCTCTCCTTCTCGTCCTCCCGGCCCGTCTCGATATCGACGCCGGTGACCTCGCCGAGCCCGGTGACAATGATGATCGGGATCTTCTCGAGCTCGGGATCCCGCTTCATCTCCTGGAAGACTTTCAAGCCGCTCTTGCGGGGCATCATGACGTCCAGCAGAACAAGGTCGGGTCGCTTCTCCCGCAGCGCCTGTATCCCCTCTTTCCCGTTACAGGCCACCCGGGACGGGAGTCCCATCTCCTGGAGAATCTCCTGCATGAAGGCGACGTTCTCTTCGCTGTCGTCGATGATCAGGACTTCTTTGTCCTCGGGCATGACTCACTCCTCGTGTACCGAAAGCGATTGTGAAGTATAACGCGACGTTCCATAGAGTTACTAGTGGGCACGCCTCTCGAACCGGAGCGACTGCCTATGCTGTATCCGCAATCGTTCTTAAAGAGGGAATTGGGCTCCATGCTTCGAGATCCCCACTCGTGTCAGCTAACCGGAGCCTTGGCGGCGGCGGGCTGCACCACAGCCCGCGCCTCCGTCGGTAGCAGTTTGAAAGTTTTCAAACCCCAGACGAACAGGAAACCGATGGCCCCCAGCACACCCAGAGCTTGGACAATCTCGGCGAAACTGACCGAATAATCGACGATTCCCTCTCGGAGTCCGATGACCTCCATGCCCGGAAAAAGCTCCGGCGGGTGTGTCAGCCCGGGAATGACGATCACATACCGCTCGCACAGGACACCGAATACCACCAGGGCGGATGCGATGCCGACCCACCGAATCGACTTGCCAGTCCTGGGAATGAAGAGGATCGCCATGGGGACGATCAGGCCGACAATGACGAGCCCACCCCAGAACAGGAAGCCGTGAAGGCCATCGAAAAGATAGTACAGCGCCGCATAGCGCAGCTCGACGACGTAGACTCGGTAGGCGTTCTCCATGAACAGGAAGTACACGACCACGATGATGCACACGGCCAGAAACCGTCCGAGCCATAGCACCAGCTCGTCGTCCAACGGCCGCCTCGTGATTCTGAACAGGGCGACGATCACCAAGATCATTAGCGCGGTGCCCGATGCCATGGCCGCCGCCACGAAACTCGCCGGCAGCAGGGGCGATTCGTACAGCACGCGCGCTCCGAAGCCGAAGATCGCCCCCGTGCCGCTGTGCACGCAGAAGGCCCACCCGAAGGCGACGGTTGCCACCACCTTCGTCAGCGTTTTCCTCTCCTCGAACAGCGCCCAAAGGTAAAGCACGCAGATCAGGATGTGTCCGATGTACAGGATCGGATTGATCGAGAACATCGACTGGAGATTGAAGTAGACGAATGGTTCGACGAAGACCCGGTCCATCCTTCCCTGGTCCGTGAGGATCGACAGCAGACCGGCAATCAGGAAGAGCATCGCCAGATAGACTGCGATTCTCGCGAACGGCTTGTACTCCACCTTTCCGAAGACTCCGTACAAGCCGGAGATGACGAGCGACCCGGCCGACAACCCGATGTAATACACGGCCATCACGATCTGGAGGCCCCAGGGAACCCGGTTGTTCATCCCCGTCACCCAGATCCCCTGTTCGGAGACCCACCACGTGGCGACCACGCCCGCGACGGCCAGCGCCGCCAGGATCGTCAACGTCGCGTGGTATTGAACTGACCCTCCCTCGATCCTCTCGAACTCGAGCTGCATGTCGCCCTCTCCTAGCCCGGATTATTCATGAAGGGCCGTCGCGAGATCTCGAACCCGAGTCGTATCTGAACGATACGTCGCAGGGTGCGAGACGCGAGGACGCCCGTCCGGTGGTGCGGATCCGCGATCGCAGCAGGTCGTTCATGAATAGTCCGGGCTAGAGGCCGATATAGTGGACCTTCGGCTCCGTGCCGAGATCCTCTCTGATCCGCTTGGTCGAATGACTCGCGATCAACTTCGAAACATCGCTCTCGGGATCGTTCAGATCACCGACGGTCAAAGCTCCAAAGCCCCTGCGCGCGCAGGTTTCGACGCATGCCGGCTGTTGATTCCTCTCCAGGCGATGCGTGCACAGGGTGCAGGCTTCGGCCACCCCGTGCGATCGCTTGGGAAACTCCTTGTTGGGCCACTCCTCGCTTTCTTTCAAGTTGAAATACCGTGCGTTGTACGGGCACGCGATCATGCAATACCGGCATCCGATGCATCGGTGGTGATCCACGATGACGATGCCATCGTCACGTTTGTAGGTGGCCTGCACGGGACAGACTTGCGCGCACGGCGGCCTGTCGCAGTGATTGCACAGCAACAGCACCTGCTTCTCGGTGATCTGGCCGGCGCTTTCGCTCCTGACTGTGACTTTCCTGATCCAGTGCACGTCCCAGCGGCTGTCGCCGTGGAAGGCCACGTTGTTCTCTTCCCGGCAGGCTTCCAGGCACGCTGTACAGTCCTCCCGGCACTTGTTGAGATTGATGACCATCCCCCACTTGCGTTTGGTCGCCGGGCCTTTTGCGCCTGTCCGGCTCACGCTCGACGTGGTCAGCAATCGGACCGCATGGACAGAGGAACCTCCTGCCACCAACACGCCACCCGTAGCTGTCAGGAACTCTCTTCTGTCCATCTTTCGCCTACCCTCCGGACGGTTGTTCCATTCTGTGGCCCTTGGACTCCAAGATCTTCTCGTTCAGTCGCAACGAGGCAACAAGACACACTCGCGTCCTCATGGATAGTAATGACATCCGAAACAGTCCGGATACAGACTCACGGCGTCGTGGCATTGATTGCAGAAGCGTTCTCGACTCTTGTGGCATTCCATGCACTTGTGAAGGCCTATCTCCCCCCGCTCTCCGTAGCGGACGACCTCCTCTCGGACCGCCCTCAGCAGCTCCCAGTGGTGGTAGCGCATGTACGTCGTCTCTTTGACGCAGTTCTCGTACATCGGGTCAGGCCTCTCAAGAAACGTCGGAGAGGGTACGGTCTCGCGGGCGAACAGCGCGGACACGACACTGTATCCGAGAGGAGCCAGCAGGATCACCGCTGGAACGGCCACGATCAGAGCGCTTCTACGGCGCCGCAGTGGTTCTTCCGACATCATCTCCTTCCTCTTCCCCACGAGCCTGCCCGCTGTTCGCCACGGAAGACGCCGCTGCCACGTGTCGGCCGGTGTGCTCTGCGAAGACCATAGCGGTGGCACGGTACGCCAGATGGGCGAGCTTCGAGTACGGCAGGTACATCAAGATCGCGAACACGAAAGCCAGGTGTACGAAGTAAGCGATGTGTCGGTGAGGCTCCAGGCGAAGGTAGTGCAACACCTCGGTAATGAATCCCGTGATCGCCACCAACAGGAGCTTCGAGATCAGAGCCCAGTCGAAGTAGGAGCCCGTGCCGAGATCCTCTCTGTCCCTGAAACGATCTCGAATCATCAGGAGCAAGCCGGCGATGAGCGCGATACCGCCCACGTTGGCCAGCATCTTCCACGGGTTCAAGAAGGCGAAGGGATAGATGAACTCCCCTTGAATCAGGGGGTTGTACCTGGCGGTGATCACCCACAGCGTGACCAGCGTCAGGGCCAGGAAGCCAAAGAAGACGCACAGGTGGGAAAGGAACCGCGGGCTGGCCCTCGTGCACTGGACGAAGTCGTCGTGGGTGAAGACCGTCTTGATGGTCGTGAAGATGCTCGGGACGACGCCGCGGCCCAGGTTGGCGACTCGATCTGGCGGCACACCCACCTTCATGGCACGCCAGAAGCACACCACCCCGACGAGGATCGCGACGAGAGCCAGGAGACTGAAGAAGCCGAAGAAGGCGTTCAGCATCCAGTGGGGGAACACACTGGAGTAATTGTACAGGATCCTGTCGCCGGCTGGCCTCGAAATGCCCAGGGCACTTTCGATCGGGTCCTTCCAGACGAGAGCGAGCGTGAGCAGCGCAATCGGGATGCCCAGCAAGAGTGGCAGCCACTCGGGCTGGTTGACCCATCGGCCCAGGAAACGGGGGAACGCATAGTGCAGCACGCCCTCCTGGCGGACCGCGGCCAATATGTTTCCCGGCCGGACGCTGCGGGGGCACCGCGTCGAGCAGTCATTGCATTGGTGACACAGCCAGACGTCCGGGTCCCGCAGCAGACGGTCTCTCATCCCCCAGACGGCCCAGGCCAGCTCCTTACGTGGGAAGGGCTCGTGATCCGGCGACAGGTCGCACGTCGCCGAGCAGGTGCCGCACTGCATGCACTTCTTGTAGTCATCTACGCCGTGCTTGCGCAGCGCGCGAATGAAGTCCAGATCCGGCTCGAGGCGGACCGGACCGCTTTCTTCCGGTGGGGCAGGAGCCGTCCGCAGGCTCTCCTGCGCTCGGGTCTTCGGTGTCACTTGTGGAATCTCCTCGGCGGCTTCCACCCCCGTCCATCCTCCGGCCACTCTCGTGAGTCGCCCCCAAACAGCAAACCGCCATAAACCGCTACACGTCCCTCACATTCCCTTGAACGGGTTCATGCCGATCTCTTCGATCACTCTGGCAGCGTTTTCGAATATCTCGGGGAGCTTGTCGTAGTCGGAGATTTGCAGCTGGTGGAGCTCGACCCTCTCGCTCTCCATGGCCATCTTCTCCAGCTTTTCTCTGATGTTGTCGCTGCGCGTGTAAGCCAGCTCGCTCCCCTTGATGAAGTGGCATTGATAATCGTCGCCGTACTTGCAGCCGATCAACAGGACCGCGTCGTATCCGGCCGAGAGGGCTTCCGAGACCCACACGGGATTGAGTGAACCCAGACATCTGACGGGGATGACGCGAACGTAAGGGTTGCATCGCAGGCGGTGCTGCCCCACGAGGTCCAACGCCGGGAAGGCATCGTTCTCACAAAGCAGTGCCAGGATCCTCGGCTTCTCCTCGATCTCGTCCGGGACCTCGACCGCCTTGATCATGGACGCCACGATTTCCACTGAATAATCCTTGAGGGAGACGATTCGCTCGGGGCAGGCGCCCATGCAGACCCCGCAGCGACGACACCGCGTTGCCCACAGCAGCGGAGTGCCCTTCATATCCTCGTTGAGTACCCCGAAGGGACACTCCTCGGTGCATCGCTTGCACTGCGTGCATCTCTGCAGGAAGAAATCGGGGTAGGACTTGTCGCCCGCGCGCGGATGAACCGCCTCTCCTCGGGAGGTCAACTCGACACAGTGGATCGCCTTCAGCGCGGCCCCCGCCGCGTCCTCTCTGCTTGCGAGGCCGTCCATGGGCTGGCGCACGCATCCGGCGGCGTAGATTCCGGTGCGTCGGCTTTCGTAAGGGAAGCAGATGAAATGCGAATCCGGAAAGCCGTGTTGGAGATTCGGCAGATCGGGCCCTTGACGATAATGCAGATTGAGAATTTCCGTGCCTTCGTGATGCTTGAGCTCCTCCACCTTCTCCGCAGCCTGAGCGCGTTGAGCCTCCGTCTCCCCTACCTTGGCCTTGATCTTCGCATCCTCCAGCGCGCGGATGGCCTCCCCGTCGGCGGCATTCGGCACCATGCCTGCCGCCAGTACCACCATGTCCACCTTCACCTGCACGTGGTCGCCGGGCATGGTGTTCCGGACGGTGACGACGAGTCCCCCGTCCTCATCGCGAGTGACGTCGGTCACTTCCCCTTTGGTCAGGAATACGCCGGGATCTTCCTGGACCCTGCGATAGAAGTCCTCGTACTGACCCGGCGTCCGAATGAACTCGTAGACGATGTACGCCTTGGCTTCCTCATCACTCTCCCGCAGGTAGAGGGCCTGCTTCAGCGAAGAGAGACAGCAGATCGAAGAGCAATACGAGTGAAGTTCTTTGGCCCGCGAGCCACCGCACTGGATGAACGCGATGCTCTTCACCTCTCTGCCGTCGGAGGGACGTGTGATGGGGCCGCCCTCCTTGACCATGGCCTCCAGGTCGACGTTGCGAACAACATCCTCGAGCTTGCCGTAAGGCAGGTGGTCGCGGGGGTCCGCCGGCTTCCAGCCGGTCGCCTGGATAATGGCCCCGACGCGGAGCGTGGCCAGGGATTCTCCCGCCGGCTTGCCGTTCCCACTCGACGCGAGCGTCACATCGAAGAGCCCCGGCGCACCTTTGATGGCGCTGGTCGTGGCCGACGTATACACGTTGATCCGGGAGTTCCCCTCGATCTCGGCCACGAGCGCATCGACACCCGTCTCCTCCAACTCGCGATACGGCGGTCTCGTCGGGACGGATTTGTGCTGCTTCGCCAGCCAGCCGCCGAGCTTGTCGGTCTTCTCGACCAGGTGGACGTCATAGCCGGCCTTGGCCGCCTCCAGTGCGGCCGTCATGCCGGTGATCCCGCCGCCGACCACCAGGATGCTCTTGTCGATGGGTTCTTCCGACTGAAACGGCTCGAGCGGCTCCATCTTCTGCAGCTTAGTGATGTACATGCGGAGATAGTCCTCCGCGAGCATCTGCGTGTCCTCTTCGTTCGGCGGCTGACACCACACCACCTGCTCCCGCAGGCCGACTTTCTCGACGATCACGCCATCGGCAAAAGCGCCCTGCGCATAACGGCGGGGGGAGATTCCAGCGACGAGCACCTTGGTCAGACCCTCGTTCGCGATGTCTTCGTTGATGGCTTGAAGACCGGGTCCCTCGCAAGACTCCACAGTCCTGCAGAACGGCACATCGAGATCATCCGTGGCAACCTTGCACAGCGCCTCGATATCGAGCGCTTCGGCGATTCCGTAGCCGATGCAAATGAAGACGCCGATCTTGTCTGCCATGAGATCACTTTCCCCTGTTGAGGCACTGAATCGCTCTCAGCGCGGCGGCAGTCGAGTCCTTTGTCGTACGGGAAACGTCGCACGGATGCTTGGCACAGCCGGCGGCGTACACGCCGTCGACGTCCGTGGAACCATCGATGAACCCATACTGATCGTACTTCAGCTCGAAGGGGATCTTGACGTCGGCGGTGTTGGGTACGATCCCGGTGGCGAGCACGACCATGTCGAAGGTCTCGTGTAGGATCTCACCGGACAGCGTGTCCTCGACGTCCAGCAACAAGTCGTGGCTTGCCTCGTCCTCGCTGATCTTGGCCACCTTGCCTTTCGTGAACGAGACATTCTCGTCTTCCAGCATGTCGTAGTAGAACTTCTCCAGGTAGCCGATGGTCCGGATGTCGATGTAGAAGACGGTGGCCCTGTACTTCTCGTTCTGCTCCCTGAGGAATCGGACCTGCTTCAGTGAGGCCATGCAGCAGACCGCCGAGCAGTACGGGAGATGGTTCTCGTCGCGCGAGCCGGCACATTGTACGAACGCGACGGTATCCGCCGGCTTGCCGTCGGAAGGCCGGACGATCTTCCCT
Organism: bacterium; assembly: GCA_025774805.1. Classification (GTDB taxonomy): domain Bacteria; phylum ARS69; class ARS69; order ARS69; family ARS69; genus JALGZR01. The sequence goes on along the minus strand of JALGZR010000019.1, from coordinate 1,398 downwards.
CCGGTCGGTCCCCCCAGGGCGGCCAATCGCTCCATCACGACGTTGGTGATCACGTTCGGGTATTGCCCGAACCCCAGATTGTCGAGCTTGGTGGCATCGTAGGGCCGCCACCCGGTCGCCACGATGACGGCTCCGACGTCGACGCTTATCTCTCGCTCGGTCATGTCCAGATCGATGGCCCCGGGAGGACAGGCATTCTTCAGCGTCTCAGCGTCGGCGTCGGACAGGGCGTCCCGATCGAGGACGTGCACGTGCGGATAGGCCATGTCGTGCGGCATGTAGAGCGCCTTGGTCTTGTCCATGCCCAGGTTGAAATCGTTGTCCCGCTCGGAGGTCAGTTGCGCAGCGACGGAATCGTCCACCGCATACTCGCCGGTGACGTACCTCGGGCGTATTCGGATTCTGGCCTTGAAATTGCCCGCCTCGCCGGAGATCTCCTCTACCGCGGCGAGCGTGTGCACCGTGATCCTCGGATTCTGTCTGATCCTGCGAACGTTGATCTCGAACCCGCAGGCCGGCGGGCACATCTTGGGGAAGTACTGATGCACGCGCACCACGCGCCCGCCGAGAAAAGGTTCCTTTTCCACGAGGACAACGCGGTAGCCGATCTCGGCGGCTTCCACGGCCGCCGTCATCCCCGCGATCCCCCCTCCGATTATGAGAATGGGTTTTGCATCAGCGTTCATGAGGCCGTCTCCCGGGTCCTTCGTGACGCGCCTGGCGTGTCTTGATCATGGCGAGTTTGCCGGGCGGGCTGTCCGATGGAATAGACGAGATGCACCGCAAGCCGCCGTGCTCGCCGCGAGCCATGCCTGCCAGCGCGAGACCCGAAAGAGAGGTGGGAACCGACCCGGACTGCACGAAGATGCAGAGCGCATGGCTCACCTCGGAAGTGAGACTGTCAGGTGTGCCTCGTATCACCCGTTCGTGCTACGCGCACGTCGTACGTTCGTCTTCGGAACTGGAACTGAGACTCGATCAGCACCCCAACAAGAGACGCGTCTGGAGTCCACTTCTGACCGCCATCCGGTCGAGGCGCGTAACTGGCTTGACGCCAACCAGATAGGCTGAGCGCGCTGGTTGCTCCCGGAACCCGGGACTGCGGATCGCGAACGCAACTCGAAAGAGCCGAATTGAACGAAAGGGTCACGTCTTGACATGACACCTCACGCCTCCGGTCGTCTCCAACGCGAGGCCGGTCCGCGGTCCTGACCGGCCCCTCTGAACGAATCACGACTACCGTCTCAGCGCTTGGCGTCTCCGGTGGCCGCGCCGTGCAGCTTCACCTCCACCTTCTCCTCCAGGGAGTCGTAGTACTCCTTGAGGACCGCGATGACTTCCGGCCGGGAGAACTCCTTGGGGACCGGCTTGCCCTCGCTCATCAGCTTGCGCAGCATC
>JALGZR010000120.1 GCA_025774805.1 bacterium | reverse complement strand
ATCTCGGCAAAAAGCGCTGGCGCTCGCACGATAGCATGCCATCCGCGGCCGTGCTCGCCCTCGCCAATACTCACTTATCGTGAGATAAGCTCCGCTTGGCTCGGGCTGCACGCGACCCCGGCTGACGCGCTCTCGTGCGTTTTCCCTCGAGATTTTCTGACGGATCGAGGCTAGCCTGCATTTCTCACCGGGCTCGTCAGAACTCGTGAGGGAGCCGCTCCACCGGTGACCGGAAGTACGTGTTGATCGGGTAGTGCAGGAAGTTCGACACCCGGCTCGTATAGATACACGCGAAGTCCTTCACCTGATGGCCAAAGCGCGTAATCGCGTTCCGTTCCCGGAACAACGGACCCCAGTACCGGTTGTGTTCCCGGTTGCAGCGATCGTCGAGCTCGGCGATGCGGCGGTGAACCTGTTCCTTTTCCTTTCCTATCCGCGTCAGGTGCTCCCGGTGGCTGTCCAGCTTCCGCTCGACCTCGCGCCGCACCGCCGCCGCGCTCGCGCGGGACTCCTCGCTCACCGCGGTGAGGCGGCGGATCTCGAGTCGGATCCGATGCTCCTCGACCTCGATGCGGTCCCGGTATTCGAGGGCCTCCGTCAGATCGGTCTGCTCGGTGCTCATACGATCCGTGGCGCGAATCTCGCTCTCGAGCTCCGGGATGATCATCGCGGTCCGCCAGCCGACGCTCTTCTTCGATCGGAGAATGTCCCCGTACGTGTGATCACCCCAGTAGAGGATCGAGTCCCCGTGCAAGCCGAGCTCCCGCTCGAACGACCAGACGTCGCCTCCCCGGAACACCGGGGTCTCGCGAATCCAGTCGACTCTCTGCAATCCCTCCTCGCTCCGCTCCCGAAAGAAGTCCGGCTTTCCCGACTCCACCACGACGAGATCGAACCGGGAGTCCCAGCTCGGGCCCTCCCCACCATCGAGGAGGAAGGAGAGAAGGACGTCGGTGTAGTAGAGCTCCGAGTTCGTCAGGACGAAGACCTTCTTCCCCGCGCTCCGGAGACTCTCGAGGAACCTGGCCAGTCGGGGATCGGGGGAGACGAAACGGGACGGGTCCGATTGGATCTCCGATTTGATGGAGCCGTCCGCGTGGGCCTCGTCGATCATGTCCCGGACGTCCTGGTAGAGGGCCCCGTAGTCGGGACGGCGTCGCTCCTCGTAGAAGTCGACGAGGGCGAGGTAGAGGTAGACCTCCGGCAGGTGGAACAGCGTGTCGACCGAGACATAGGCTCTGGCCGAGGTACGGATGCGCCGGGCCCGGTAGGAGCGCTTCCGCTCCTCGTCCGTCAGGGCCTCGCGACCGTGGAAGGCCCGCACGACGTAGTTGTGATAGTCCATCTTGAGGATGTTGCCGCGGCGGCGATCGATGACGAGCCCCCGCACCACGAATTCCGGATCGAACGGGATGGCGAGGATCTCCTCGGGGTGACCCCGTTTCTCGACGAGCTTGCGTTTCGTGAGGCGAAACGCGAGATCGTCGAGCTCCCAGATGCGGTAGTGGGCCAATGTGTAGTCGAGATCGAATCCGACCGCGTCGATCGAGCGCATCCGCAGATTCCGGTTCACGAAAACCCGTTGATCCCTCGGAATCCCAGCGGGGAGCGCCGCGGGAGTCGCCCGGTACTCGGGGAACGGGTCGGGGAGGAAAGGGGTCGGCACCGGCAGACGGGTCTCCGTGGACAGCGCGCGGTCGCGGGACGGAATCGAAGATGTCGGAATTCTGAATGGATTACAAAGATCGGCAAGTCTGCGCCGAAAGGTGAGGGCGGGTTCACACGGGAAGGACGCGGCGGAGCGGTGCACGGACCACGCCGCGTCGTCTTCCGCCCCGGGATCCGGCCGGTGGCGAGCCCTCCGCCGCCGGGATCAGGCCGCGCCGCCTCCGGCGGCGCGGATCCCCGTCGGACCCTTCTTCGCCTGCTCCACCTCGAGCTCGGCCTCGAGCTCGAGCACGAGGCGCTTCAGGAGGTGAATCTGCTCGAGCTTGGAGAGACGCCCCTCGGAGCTCGCCTCGGGATTCTCACCCAGGAGCGTCCCCACGGTCGTGCCGAGGGCCTCTGCGATCCGATGGGTGACCTTCACACTCGGAACCCGGATCATGGACTCAATCTGGCTGATGTACGCCGGGGCTACGCCGACCGCCTCAGCCAGCCGCGTCTGGGTCACCCCCTGCATTTGACGGAGAATCTTGATGTTCTTGCCGATCGGGTGCATGACTTCCTCCCCGGATGCACTTTCTGCGGCGACGCAAGCTGCACCCCTAGAATATTAAGCGCATGGATAGAGTATCTCAACTGGAATCCTCCGCTCCTGTCGCCGGGCCTTCGACGGAATCCATTGCGGGACAAACCGGTAGCGGAAACCTCGCGACGAGCCTGGTGAGAGATGCGGGCTAGGGATCCTGGCGGTCGGTTTCCGGCCGGGTAGGGGGGATCCACTCGCGGACACCGGACCGGTCCGCGATCAGAATGCGGTGGGCCATCCCCGGGAACAGGCCGTTCTCGAGGACCCCGGGGAGGGAGTTCAGGTGCTCCTCCAGGACGAACGGATCGCCCACCCCGTCGAAGTGGGTGTCGAGGATGGGGTTTCCGTTGTCGGTCCGATAGAGTCGACCGTCCCGCATCCGAGGACGGGGGTCCCCCCCGAGCGCCCGGAGCGATCTCGACACCTCTTCCTGCCGGATGGCCTCCACCTCGACGGGGATCGGGCACCCGATGCCGAGGTGACTGACCTCTTTGGAGGCGTCCGCGATCACCACGAACTCCCGGGCCGCCCGCGCGACCCGCTTCTCGCGCAGCAGGGCGCCTCCGAGTCCCTTGATCAGGTTTCCGTCGGGGTCGATCTGGTCCGCTCCGTCGATCGCCAAATCGAGCCGCGGACACTTCTCGAGCGTCACGAGTTCGATCCCGAGGGCCTCCGCTCGGTCGGCCGTTCGCTGCGACGTGGGCACCGCGCGGATCTGCAGGCTCTCCCGAACGCGCTCTCCGAGACGGTCGATGAAATGGTTCGCGGTGGATCCCGTGCCGAGCCCGACCACCATGCCGTCGCGGACGAGCTCGGCGGCCCGCCGCCCGACCTCGCGCTTCCGTTCCTCCTGCACGGACATCGTCGTCCCTCTTCCGATGGTCGGCGAGGGCTCACTCTCCGAGGAGAGCCTCGCCCTCCCGAATCAGATCGAGCGCCTGGTCCGCGCTCTCCGCCTCGGCAAGTCGATCGCGGATGTCGTGCGACGAGAGCAGACGGGAGATCTGGGCGAGCGCCTTGATGTGAGGACCCGAGAGATCGGGGGGAGAGAGGAGGAGGAAGAAGATCTCCACCGGCTCCCCGTCGAGGGCGTCGTACTCGATCGGCTTCGCGCTGATCCCGAGCGTGACCTCCATCGAGTCGACGAGCTCGCTCTTCCCGTGCGGGATGGCCACGCCCTGCCCGATGCCCGTGGACAGGCGGCTCTCCCGATCGAGCACGGCCTGAAGGAGCTCCTCTTGGACGTCCGCGTCGTCTCGCCCCGGGATGAGTGAGACGAGCTCCCGCAACACGTCCGGTTTGGTCTCGGACGCGAGCGGGATCCGGATCCGTTCGAGATCGAGGAGTTCGGAGAGCATCGGAGCGTTGAAGGACTCCCTCGCGACGACTCGAGAGGGCCCGAGAGGGCGGGAGCGGATTGGCGACTCGACGAAACGCGGGAGGGTATCAGTCGTCCGAGAACCCCTCAAGCGTTTCCTGATTGCGGGCCGCCTCCCGCGGAAACGCGACCCCTTCCGGCGCCGGAGCCTCACCGTCGTTCCATCGGTGAACGATGCGCCCCGCCCGGACGGTGATCGCGACCTCGTCCGGGCCGTCGTCGGGCGCGGCGCCGGTCAGTACCTCGATCCCTCCCGGCAGAACCGTGAGGTCGGCCTCGGCCCCCGGCTCGATGCGGCCGGTGTCCCGGTCCGGGAAGACCTCCGTCGCCGCCGCGGTGTAGAGCGCGAGCGCCTCTTCCGGGTCGAGGCGCTCCCTTTTCACCGGATGGTGGACCGCCGAGCGAATGCCGTAGAGCGGAGACACGGGCATCCCGTCCGATCCGAAGAAGACCCCCGTCCGGAGGTCCCGCGCCGTCCGGAATCGATTCATGGAGCGCACCCGGCCGCGACCCAGGGCGGTCTCGTAGAGTCCCCCGGGCCCGGCCCACCTCCCCACGAAGTTCGGCTGCATGCAGGGACGGACTCCGAGCCCGACCAGGCGATCGAAGTGCTCGGGAAGCGCGAGCTCGAAGTGCTCGATCCGGTGGCCGCGGGCGGCGATCTCGCGTCCGGGCAGGCGACCGAACGCATTCAGGACCTGTGCGATGGCCCGATCTCCGATGGCGTGCACCGCGACGGCCATTCCCCGGTCGTGCGCCTGCCGGACGGCGGCGGCGAGCTCGTCGTCCGAGTACAGGAGAATCCCGTACTCTCCCGGTCGGTCGGCGTACTCCTCTCCGACGGCGGCGGTTCGTCCCCCGATGGAGCCGTCGGCGAACAGCTTGACTCCCCGGATCGCGAAGTCCTCCGTGGGCGGCGGCAGCTCTCGGACCTCTTCTTCTCCGAGCGACTCCTCGAGGAGATACCCCTCGACGCGAACGGGAAGGCGGGCCGATTGTCGGAAGTGCCGGTAGCGAGCGTGGTCCCCCCGCCGGAAGAAGTCCCCGACGGCGGTGATGCCCCTGGAGAGGCAGAGCCGCCCCGCGGTCTCGAGGGCGACGCGGGATCCCTCGGGGGATGGAGCGAAAAGGCCGTCTATCGCGAGCACCGGACCCTCGGCACACCATCCCGTCTGGAAGTCGATGCCCTGCCGCCCCCCGCGCGCCGCGAGGAGGCGAAGCCCCGCCCGATTCCCGACCGCGACGTGTCCGCAGACCCGTCGGGCCAGAATCGGTAGATCGGACCGAATGGCGTCCAGCTCGTCCCGCGTGGGCGGTCGATCGTCGGGCCATCGGGACGAGTCCCAGCGCTCGACGATGAGAGGATCGTCGCCCGGCCGGGCCGTCAAGTCCCCCGCCGCGTCCCGGATCGCGTCGAGCGCCTCCTCGCGCGAGCCGCACGCGTCGAGCGAAGGTCTCGATTCGAGAAGGCCCGCCTGGAAGAAGTGGAAATGGGCGTCCTGAAACCCGGGAACGAGCGCGCGCCCCGCGAGATCGATCACCGGGGTCCCGGAGGGCGTCGCCTGCGCAATCGACCGGCGGGAACCGACGAGGCGGATCCGCCCCGAGGCCATCAGGACCGAATCGGCTCCGTCCGATCGGGAGGGAAGGAGGAGGCCGTTGACGAGGGCCAGGGGAGCGGATGAGATGGCGAACACTCCTTCGCGGGGACGCACGCCGGTTCGCGCGTTCACGGCCCGGGCCGGCCTGCATCTCTCACCGGACCTGCGGCGCCGACATGCGGCGGCGACAACCCGCGGCGAGCCTGGTCAGAGACGCAGGCTAGCAGCTCCGGCCTGCGGGAGCGAGTCGATGCGACCCGCCTCGTTGACGTTGGACTTCGCCCATGGGAACATGCCTCGCCAAGCTCGTTTCGCTGCCGGTCCCGGCTCTCCGGACGGGCCGACCGCGGTCGCGGGCGATCGTTCCCGGCCGGGAGAGAAGGGGAAACGGGTTCGGATGATCGAGCTCGCCGATCTGGTGTCCGAAGAGAGGGTCGTGCTCGATTTCGAGGCCGGCGACTCACGAGTCGTCCTCGACGAGCTCGGGCGGCTCCTCGGGGGTCAAGACGAGGCCGCCCGCGAGGCGATTCGCGAAGACTTGGTCGCAAGGGAGCGAAAGGGCACGACCGGTGTGGGGGGCGGCGTCGCCTTTCCGCACGCGCGGGTCGACGTCCTGCCCGGTCTTCGAATCGCGGTGCTGAGGGCGCTCGAGTCGGTGGATTTCCAATCCCTGGACGGACGGAAGGTCGATCTCTTCATCGCCGTGGCCGGTCCGCGGGAGTGCCGGCGCGATTATCTTTCAGTGCTCTCCCGTCTTTCGTATCTTCTTCGAGGCGAGGAGGTGCGCGCCCGGTTCCGCGAGTCGAGAACCGCGCAGGACGTCGTCGGTCTCTTTCCCCGGACCGAGGAGTCGGTACCGGGGCGGGATTGACCCCGGATCGGGAGGATGGGCGGCTCCGGTCCCGCCCGCTAGGAGTCGGACGGTGGAGCGATTCACGCTGGCGTTGGATGAGGGGTGGGAGATACGAGTCTCCGCCCGATCCGACGTCGGGTGTGTTCGGGAGAACAACGAGGACTTCTTCGGAGTGTTCTCCACCGGGGACCCCGCGAGAGGAGCCCTTCTGGTGGTCGCCGACGGCATGGGGGGCGCGGCGGCGGGAGAGGTCGCCAGCCGCCTCGCGGTCGAGACGACTCACGAACAGTTCTTCCGCTCTCCTCCGACGACCGATCCCGCGACCGCGCTGCGGTCGGCACTCGAGATCGCGAATCGCGTGATCCACTCGCGGGCCCGGAGCGAACCGAGGCTGGCCGGCATGGGTACGACCTGTACCGCAGTCGCGGTTCGCGACCGCCGCCTCTGGCACGCCCACGTGGGGGACAGCCGCGCGTATCTCGTCCACGCCTCCGGGATCCGCCAGATCACCCGTGACCACTCACTCGCGGCGGAGATCGAGCGCACCGGCGGTACCCACGTGGCGGGAGTGGAGAACATCCTCACCCGATGCCTCGGGCCGGAACCTCTTGTGGAGCTCGAGACGGGAGAGGAGACGTCCCCCCTCGAGAGCGGCATGAGGATTGTTCTGTGCAGCGACGGCCTCACGAATCAGGTCGAGGACGGGGAGATCCACCAGCTCGTCTCGATGCGGGGCCCGGAAGGGGCGTGTGGGCGCCTCGTCGATCTCGCCCGGGAACGCGGCGCTCCCGACAACGTCACCGTCGTGGTGGCGGAAGTGGCCCGGATTCGACCCGCCTGATCCTCCGCGGCGTCTCTCCGCCGGCCCGACCGCCGGCGGGTGAACGACCCGGCCTCGACGGCCGCCCCGCCCGGGGTACCTTGCGTCTCTCCCCCTCGCCTCCCCGAGGGGTGTTCCATGCGCACCGCTTTCTCGATCCCGAGACCGACGTGCGTCGCCAGAGCCGCGACCGTCCTCGGTATCCTCTCGACCCTCTCCCCGATCGCGGCGGTCCTTCCTGTCGAGGACGGCGGCTCCGGCCACTCCCCCGAGCTCGCCCTCGAGGAGGCCGAGGAGGATCTCTTCGTCGGGGACTACGAATCGGCCCTCGAGACGATCCGGGCGGTCCTGGCCGCCGAGTCCGCCCCCGAGGACGTCCGGCGGGACGCCCACCTCATGAGGGCCGTCTGTCTGCTCCGGACCGGGCGACGCTCGTTGGCCGTCGAGGCCTTCGAGAGCGCGCTTTTGGTCGACTCCGGGGGGCGGTCCCGGCGCGCGGCGTTTCTCGAAGAAGGGGAACGGAAGCTCCTCGAGAGCGCCCGGACGCACGGGCGAAACCGAGCGGGGGAGCTCTCCGACGAGGAGCGGGAGCTCCACGGTAGCCCGCACTCCACACCGGGCGGCGAGCCTCCGCCGCGGCAGAGCCGGTGAGAAACGCAGGCTAGCCTCGGGGACGCTCGCGAGTCACCGAAAGGGAGAAGCCGAGCCCGCCGCTCACGCAGAGCGTGGCGAGCCCCCTCGTCGCCCCGCGCCGGATCATGGCGTGGAGGAGCGTCGTGAGGATGCGCGCGCCCGTCGCGCCGATGGGGTGCCCGAGCGCGATCGCACCGCCGTTCACGTTCGTCCGCTCGAGGCGGAGGTCGAGCTCCCGAACGACGGCGAGAACCTGCGCCGCGAACGCCTCGTTGAGCTCGACCAGCTCGAAGTCGCCGACCGCGCCGCCGACGCGGTCCAGGAGCTTCCGCGTCGCGGGCACCGGGCCGATGCCCATGATGCGGGGATCGACTCCCGCGACGGCCCATCCCTCGATCCACGCGATCGGGTCCGCTCCGCGCGCGTCGACTTCCGCCCCGCTCGCGAGCACGAGAGCGGCGGCCCCGTCGGTGATCCCGGACGAGTTGCCGGCGTGCACCGTGCCGCCTTCCCGAAACACCGGAGGCAGCTTGGCAAGGCTCTCGCGCGTCGTCCCCGGACGGGGATGCTCGTCCCGCAGAACGGGTACCGTCGCCCCCTTCGGCCCGGCCGCGTCCACGCCGACGATCTCGTCGTTGAAGAACCCCGCCTCCCAAGCCGCCGCGGCCCGGCGCTGGCTCTCGACGGCGTAGTCGTCCTGTTCCGAGCGCGACACGTTCCAGCGGTCGGCAAGGGTCTCGGCCGTGGCGCCCATGATCTGGTCGGCGAGCGGGCAGTGGAAGCCGTCGCGATACATCCCGTCGACGAGCTCCCCATGCCCGAGGCGATAGCCGGTTCGGGCTCGCTCGAGAAGGAAGGGCACCCGCGACATGTTCTCCATGCCCCCGACGAGAGTGAGTCTCCCCTCGCCCTCGCGGATGGCGGAGGCCCCCAGTGCGACCGCTTTGAGACCGCTCGCGCACGCCTGGTTGACGGTGTGGGCCGGTACGCTTTCGGGGACGCCGCAGCCGATGCTCACCTGACGTCCCGGATTTGGACCGTTGCCCGCCTGGCGAGCGTGCCCGAAGATCGTCTCGCCGATCTCGGCGGGATCCACGCCCGCCCGCTGGAGGGCCGAGCGGGCCGCCGCGACGCCGAGCTCGACCGCGGGCACGTCGGTGAAGGACCCGAGAAAGCGGCCGATGGGCGTGCGGACGGCGGACAGAATCGCGATCGGTTCCATAGGATCTCCGGCGGGTTCGATTCCTCCATTCCCGGCAGGGAGTTCCTGAGGTAATAAGGCAAGGACGACGTCGGACACCAGCAGGAACTGGAACGGCGTGGTCCGCCCCCGAACCGCGCCCGTCCCGCAACCCGGGGGCCGCGCAGGAGGGATCGTGCCGGTGATCACGCTCCTCACCGATTTCGGTCTCGTCGATCCGTACGTTGGCGAGATGAAGGCGGTCCTGCTCGACGGCGCTCCCGGAACGGCGGTCGTCGATCTCACGCACGGAGTGCAGCCGGGCAACGTCCGCGAGGGCGCGTGGCTGCTCTTCCGCTCATGGGACCGGTTTCCCCCGGGGTCCTGCCACCTGGCCGTCGTCGATCCGGGGGTGGGCGGAGCGCGGCGCCCGATCGCCGCGCTCGCGGGGGGGCACGCGTTCGTAGGGCCCGACAACGGGCTGCTCATGGCGGCCATCGACGCGGCCCATGCTGGCGCCTCGGATCCCCTGTCGGGGGGACCCGAGATCCGGGAGATCACCGTACGCGAGATCGATCGCCCCCGGAGGGGCACGACGTTCGACGGGCGGGACCTGTTCGCCCCGACGGCGGCCCGGCTGGCCGCCGGCCGTCCCCTGACCGAGGTCGGGCCCGAGGTCCACGACCCGGTCCGGATCGAGCCCTTCGCTCCCCGGTCCTGCCCGGGAGGGTGGGAGGTGGAGATCGTTCGGATCGATCGCTTCGGCAACCTGATCACGACGGTCACCGAGGAGTTTCTGCGCGAGACGTTCGGCGAGGACTGGCGTCTCATCGGTGCGCGCATCGGGGACCGGGTCGTTCGCGGGGTCCGGATCGCCTACGAGGACGTCGAACCCGGAGAGCTTCTCCTCTCCATCGGAGGGGGAGGGACTTTGGAGATCTCCGCGAGCCGGGCCAGTGCCTGCCGGCGGCTCGGCGTGTCTCCGGGAGAGGCCGCGGTCGTCACGGGTCCGAGGAACGACTCCAGAGAAGGGGATCGGGAACCGACATCACCGGGAGGGTCCGTTTTCCGTGACCGCCGGGAGGAGGATTCATGAGGGCACCGCGACTCGACGGCGACCCCATCGGCACGGCCCCGGGACGGCGCCGCGCGAGTCTCCTCTTCGCGCTCGGCCTCGCGATCTCCACCCTCGGCGGGTGCACCCTGGGCGAGGGGCGCGAGGAGGACGCGCCCGCCCGGCCGGCTCCGGCCTCGCCGATCGAGGCCACCTCCGCGATGCTCCCCCCGGGCGCCGCCGCCCTGCCGCTGGACTGGTCCGCCGACGTGATCCAGAGGGGGGAGCCTCTCGATCGGTCGCTGCGCCGTCTCGAGCTGACGCCCGCCGAGCGATCGGCGATCACGACCGCCCTCGATGCGGAGATCGACCTCCGCCGCCTGCTGCCCGGGGAGGAGGTGCGGATCGGCCGGGACGAGACGGGAGACGTGCGCGAGGCGGTCCTCGTACGGGATCCGCTGCATCGGGTCGTCGCGCGGTTCCCGGCGGAGTCCGACTCCAGTGTCGAGTCGGTGGCGAGGGAGCCGGACGTCTTCCTCCGCCTCCTCGAGGGAACGATCGTCGGGAGCCTGTTCGAGGCGATGCTGGAGGCCGGGGGTGACGCGAACCTGACGCTCCGGTTCGCCGACCTGCTCGCCTGGCAGGTCGACTTCCTCACCGAGCCGCGCGAGGGCGACGCGTTTCGGATCGTCGCCTACGAGAATCACCTGGACGGCGAGGTCCTCGGGTTCGGCAAGATTCTCGCCGCCGAGTACCGTGGGCAGCGGGCGTCCGCCCGGGCTGTCCGCTACGTGGATGGGGAGGGCACTCTCGACTGGTACGACGACGACGGTCGATCCGTGCGGCGGGCCTTTCTGAAGTCCCCTCTCAACTACCGCCGGATCAGCTCCCGATTCAGCGCCCGGAGGCGTCACCCGATTCTCAAGGTCGTGCGACCCCACTGGGGCGTCGACTACGCGGCGCCCGCGGGAACCCCGGTGAGCGCCCTCGGCGACGGGACCGTGATCTTCGCCGGCCGCCGAGGCGGGTACGGGAAGATGATCGAGATCCGCCACAACGGAACCTACACGACCTGTTACGGGCACCTCGGGAGCTTCTCCACCGGGATTCGCAAAGGAGC
>JALGZR010000189.1 GCA_025774805.1 bacterium | reverse complement strand
GGTTCTGTTCCCCGGCGGAGGCGGCGGGTTCTACCTCCAGATCGACCTCAAGCCAGGGGACCCCTGCCTCCTCCTCTTCACTGACCGCGATCACTCGCAGTACCGGGCCACGGGCGAGGTCTCGGACCCCGGCGTCATCCGGCCGCACCCGATCACGGGGGCCGTCTGTCTCCCGCTCCACTTCGGGCCCTCGAGCGCGCGGTTCGTAGACACCCCCGCGGGCGGGATGGCGTTCGGGAAGGACGGCGGGATCACGATCGCGGTCACGGACTCGACTCTCGAGGTGGGAGGGAACACGGACGCGGCGGCGCTGGCCAGCAAGGTCGACGCGCTCGAGGCGGCGTACAACGCGCACATTCACGTCACCACCGCCACCGTGGGGTCGGGTACCACGGTGGGCGTAATCTCTCCTACGACCTCACAGTCGACAGGGGCACCCTACGCCTCCGCGGTCCTGAAGGTAGGGTCCTAGCATGTTCGATCTTCAGCTCGTCACCGAGACCGACGCCGAGAACCCGACGATCGGGGATCTCAAGCTCGTGAAGGGCGATATCGTCTGGGTCATTGAAAAGATCGACCAGGTCGTTCAGCAGGCCCGGATCCGACTTCTCTCGTTCCGCGGGGATTGGTTCCTGGATCTCCGGGAGGGCGTCCCGTACTTCGAGGACGTCCTGGTGAAGAATCCGAACGCGGGGCGCATTCGGGCGATCATGCGCCAGTCCCTACTCGGGATCCCTTCGGTGATTCGGGTCCCGGACCTGGTCCTCGCCTTCGACAAGGCGCAGCGCCTCCTCCGGATTCGGTGGTCGCTCGTCCTCGATGACGGCACCGTCATCCGCTCCGAGGACTTCGGCCCCTTTGTGCTAGAACTGGACGCGTAAGCCATGGCAGGACTCACCCCCACCGGATTTACTTCGAAGTCCCTCGACGAGATCCGCGAGGAGATCAAAACCGAGCTGCGCGCGCGCGTCTCAAGCCAGCTCAATCTCGAGGCGGATTCTTCCCTCGGCGAGGTCGTCGCCATCATTTCCGAGGCTGCGGCGCTGATTTGGGAGGAGCTGGCGGCGCTGTACGGCTCGACGTTCCCGGACGGGGCGACGGGGCGCGCGCTCGACAACATCGCTGCGCTGACCGGCACGGTCCGCCGAGGGGCGACGGCCGCGCGCGCCGCCTTCGAGGTCAATGTAAACCCGGGGACGTATGTGGCCGGGTCCCTGCAGATCATCCCGCAGGGAGACCCCACGGCCGTCCTCGTGAACCTCGAGGACATTGTGAACGGCGGAGGAGCGGCGGCGGACATCGCCGGGATCTGGGAGGCTACGGCGGCCGGGGCCACCGGGTGGTCGACATCGACCGTGTTCGTGATCGGCGCGACCGTCGGGGGCTGGAACGCGGTCGCGAACGGGGGTCTTCCTTCGGAGGTCACGAACGGCCTCGACGCCGAGAAGGACGCGGAGTTGCGAGCGCGGCGAGCGCAGGAGTTGGCAGCTTCCGGCTCGACGACGGTGGACGCCATCCGGGCGGACATTCTCCGAAACGTTGTGGGCGTGATCTCCGCTACCGTCGTCGAGAACGATACGAGTGCGGTCGACGCGGACGGGAGGCCTCCGCACTCGGTCGAGGCCATCGTCCTCGGGCCCGTCCCGCCTACGGCCGCGGACGATCAGGCGCTCGCAGACCAGATCTTCGCGACGAAAGCGGGCGGGATCGAGGCCTTCGGAACCCAGACCGAGACGGTCACCGACTCGCAAGGGAACGGCCACACGATCGGGTTCTCCAGGCCCGTCGCTGTCCCGGTCAAGGCTGGGTTGCTTCTCACCCTGGACGGGTCGGGGGACTACCCTGGAGACGCGGATGCGAAGGAGCTCCTCGCCGCGGCGGCGAACGCGGCCGCGGAGGTCGGGGAAGATCAGTTCTTCACCCGATTCTTGTGCTACGCGTTCGATATCCCGGGCGTCTTGAATGCTGCGCCCACCGCGTTCCACCCGGCCGCCGGACCCCCGACCGTCGCCGACATCTCGATCGGGGCTCGCGAGATCGCCACGTATGACGTGGCGGACATCACCCTGGCGATCGTGTAATGGCCGACGGCAACATCACACCTCGGGGGGACTTCGAAACCTTCGGGATCTCGCTCCTCAAGGAGCAGTTCAAAGGCCTCGAGCGCGTGGAGGGCTTCACGGAGGCCTTTCTCGCGTGGGCTGCCGAGGCCGAAGCGGGGGCCGTCGGCATCCTCGAGGATCGATGGATCGACACGGGCGACGGCGTCCAGCTCGACCACATCGGCGAGATCATCGGCGAGCCTCGAACCGGCGTCGCGGTGAGCAGCGATGACGAGTACCGCGCGCGGCTCCGCGTCCGCGTCCTCGTGAACGACTCGGACGGGCGCCTGGAGCAACTGATCGCGATCGTGGATCGGTGGTTCGGCGGGGCCGTCCAGGTCATCGCCGACGAGTACTACCCTGCGTCGATTTACATCGCGGGGGTCTCGGACGCGACAAATTCCCCGTTCAGCATCGCGGAGCGTCTCCGGCAGGCGAAGCCCGCGGGCGTCCGGCTCTTCTACGTCTACACGCCCAACGGGGCGGACAACACCTTCACACCCACGGACAACATCGGGAACGGTCTCGCCTCGCAAGGCTGGGGATGGTCCGGGAATCCCGCGGTTGGCGGGGG
>JALGZR010000119.1:1565-12647 GCA_025774805.1 bacterium | reverse complement strand
GGGAGCGGGGGGCCGACACGGCTCGGGGATAGATTCTTCAACGGGCGGGAGAGTGGCGATGTATCGATCATCCTCCGTCGTCGGCGATACCGGCTGGATCGAAGTCATTTGCGGCAGCATGTTCAGCGGGAAGACGGAAGAGCTCATCCGTCGCCTCGTGCGCGCGCGAATCGCGAAACAGCAGGTTCAGGCGTTCAAACCGTCCCTGGACGATCGGTTCGCCAAGGACCACGTGGTCTCCCACAACGGACAGCGAATCCCCTCGACCGAGGTGGGAAAGGCCGAGGACATCCTTCGTCTGGTGCAGGACAGGACGAAGGTGGTCGCCATCGACGAGGCCCAGTTCCTGGGCATGGGTCTCGTCGACGTGGTCGAGAAGCTGGCGAACCAGGGTCGACGGGTCATCGTCGCCGGACTGGATCAGGATTACCGGGGGATCCCCTTCGAGCCGGTTCCGCAGCTCATGGCGATCTCCGAGAGCGTCACGAAGACGATGGCGGTCTGCGTCGTGTGCGGTCAGCCGGCAAACCGGACGCAGCGACTCGTCGAGGCCGAGGCCCGGGTGCTCGTGGGGACGAGCGACGCCTACGAGGCACGTTGCCGCGCCTGCTGGACCCCGGACCCTCACCAGGTGAGCCCCGGGGAACGGACGAGCGCGGGAGCGGGCGTGGGTTGAGCCGCATTCGGGCGAACTGGCTCCGGATCGTCGAGAGGGTCGCAGAGGCCGCCCGGCGCACGGGTCGGGATCCGGAGAGGATCGCCGTCTGCGCGGTCACGAAGAGCGTCGGGGTCCCCGAGATCCGGGAGGCGGTCGCCGCCGGAGCCCGGGTCCTGGGGGAGAACCGGGTCCAGGAGGCCCAGCCGAAGATCCGGGAGGCGAGCGACCTTCGCGGCCGGGTGTCCTGGCACATGATCGGCCACCTGCAGCGGAACAAGGCCCGCCGGGCCGTGGAGCTGTTCGACGAGATCGAGTCGGTGGACGGGCTGCCCCTGGCCCGCCGGCTCTCCGACCTGGCGGTCGAACGGGGCCGTCCGCTGCCGATAATGATAGAGGTGCACGTCTCGCCCGAAGCCGGCAAGGGAGGGGTGCCGGTCGAGGAGACCGCGGACGCGGTGGCCGAAATCCGAGAGCTCCCGGGGGTGAGGCTTCGGGGACTCATGACGATGGCCCCGTTCACGCCCGAGGAGGCGCCGATCCGGGCTTCCTTCGCGACCCTGCGGGAGCTGAGAGACCGTCTCGGGGGAGAGCGGGTCCTGCCCGAGCTCTCCATGGGCATGACCGGCGACTTCGAGATCGCCGTGGAGGAGGGCTCGACCCTCGTCCGGGTGGGAACGGGGATCTTCGGATAGGCGGAGGGAGATGTTCCTGATCGCAAACGCGTTGAACGCCGTCGCGGGCCTGATCGGTTCGGTGGCACAGATCTACGTGTTCGTCTTGATCGGCCACGTGATCGTCTCGTGGGTGAACGCGGATCCCATGAATCCGATCGTGCGGTTCATCCACGTGGTCTCCGAGCCGTTCGTCTCGAGAATCCGCCGATTCGTGCCCCCGATCGCCGGACTGGACTTCTCCGTGCTGATCGCGATTCTGCTCGTGCAGATCGTGATCCTCGGTTTCGTCGTCCCGTCGCTCCAAGATGTCGCCTACCGGCTCCGGTGACGGGCCGACCCAGGGAGGACACGCCATGAAGATCGGACCCGTCGACATACGGAACCACGTCTTCCAGAAGCGGATGCGAGGAGTGGACGAGGGAGAGGTGAGGGCCTACCTGGATCTCGTCGCCGATCGACTCGAGGAGGTCATCCTGGAGGGCGAGGATCTGCGGGATCAGATGGCCCGACTCGAGCAGCAGCTCGAGGAGTTCCGGCGCCTGGAGCGGACGCTGCGCGACTCCCTCGTCTCGGCGGAGCGCGTCGCCGACGACCGCCTGGCCCACGCGGAGCAGGAGGCGCATCTCCTGATCAAGAACGCCGAGGTCGACGCGGACCGGATCGCGCACAACGTGCGGGAGGAGGTGGCGCGGCTCCGGGGCGACATCGACGACCTGAGGCGCCAGCGGCTGACGTACGTCGAGCGGTTCCGGGCACTCTTGCGCTCGCAGCAGAAGATCCTCGAGGCGAGCGTGGAGACCTTCGATCCCGAGGCGGCCACTCCCCGCGCGCGCCCTGCGGCGTCCCCGACCGGGCCTCCCCGTCCCGAGCGGGTTTCCGAGCAGACCCCCGCCCCGCGCCTCGACGCCTATCTGGGCGAGTCCGGCCTGTTCGCCGCGCCGCCGCTGCCTCCGGGCTCCGATCGGCCCGCTCCGGCAAGGGAGGAGCCCTGACCCCCGCACCGATCGCCTTTCCCCGCGTCGCCGGCACCCCGGATCGGATCCCGGCGCGGGTCCCTCGCCGACCCTCGGAGTCGTGATGCACGCCGTCGTGACCGCGGACCGAATCCGGCGGACCGTCGACCTCCTCCGCTCGAGGGGAGTGGGCGAGCCGGCGGGCGCGATCGTGCTCGGCTCGGGTCTCTCCGATGCCCTCGCTCTCGACTCGCCGGTGGCCGTTCCGTACGCGGAGATCGAGGGCTTCCCGCGGGGGCGGGTCCCCGGGCACGATCAGGTCCTGGAGTTCGGCCGGGTCGACGGTCGCCCCGTTCTCGTTCTCCGCGGGCGGGTCCACTACTACGAGGGGGTCCCCCTCGCCGAGGCGACGTTTCCCGTTCGGGTCGCCGCGGGTCTCGGGGCCTCCTGGATCGCGCTCGCGAACGCCGCGGGAGGCGTCGACCCGACCTACGTGGTCGGAGACCTCGTGCTGATCTGCGACCACATCAACCTGATGGGAGACAACCCGCTCATCGGTCCCAACGACGACGCGATCGGCCCCCGCTTCCCCGATCTCTCCGCCGCGTACGATCGGGCGCTGCTCGCTCGGGCGGAGGCCGCCGCGCGCCGCCGGGGGATCGGCACGCGCCGCGGCATCTATGCCGCCGTGAGCGGACCCCACTTCGAGACCCCCGCGGAGATCCGCATGCTGCGCCTCCTCGGGGCCGACCTCGTGGGGATGTCCACGGTTCCGGAGACCATCGTCGCGGTCCACTCCGGGCTCCGAGTTCTGGGGATCTCGGTGGTGACCGATCTGGCGTTCCCGGAGAGCATCCGGCCGCTGACCCACGAAGAGGTGATGCGCGAGGCGGCGGCGGCGGCCCCGAGCGTCGGAGCGATCCTGCGCGGGCTTCTGGAGGAAGAGACATCGTGACCGACCCCTCGAGCCCGATCGGACGGCCCTTCTACGCCATCGCCCTTCTCCTCACGACGATCGATCAGCTCACGAAACTGTGGGTCGTCCGTGCCATGGAGCTCGGAGAGAGTCGTCCCGTTCTGGACGGGTTTCTGAAGATCACCTACGTGCACAACGCGGGCGCCGCCTTCGGCCTCGATCTGGGCGGAAGGTGGTCCTTCATCTTGGTGACGATCCTGGTCGCCACGTTCATCGTGTTCTACTACGCCCGATCGGAGAGAACCCGAACCGCGCGCTGGGCTCTCGCCCTCATTCTCGGCGGGGCGCTCGGGAACCTGATCGACCGGATCCGGTTGGGCGAGGTCGTGGACTTCCTCCACCTGAGCATCTCGACCGCGTCCTGGCCGATCTTCAACGTCGCGGACATCGGGGTCACGGTCGGGGTCGGGCTACTGGCCATCCACCTGTTCCGAAGGGAGCATCCCGACGTGTCCGAGATCGACGGCGGTGCTCCCGGGGGCGTGCGCGATGGAGACACCCCCGCGTCGCGTTCTGCGGATCCGGCCGGAGAGGAAACCGGATCGGCTTGACCGGGTTCTCGCCCGCGAGCTCTCCGGCGAGCACTCCCGCTCTTCCATCGCCCGCCTGATCCGCGAGGGGCGGGTCCTCCTGAACGGGCGGCCGACCAAGCCCGCGGCGGAGGTGACGGCGGGGGACGAGGTCACGATCGACCTGCCGGCCCCGGCACCGTCCGAGATCGAGCCGGAGGACCTGCCGATCGACGTTCTGCACGAGGACGAGCACCTCCTCGTCGTGGACAAGCCCGCCGGCATGCCCACGCACCCTGCCGGCCCGCGTCGAACCGGCACCCTGGTCAACGCGCTGCTCCATCGAGTGAAGGACCTCTCGGGGATCGGGGGGGTGTTGCGTCCCGGCATCGTCCACCGGCTCGACCAGGGGACCACCGGGCTCCTCGTGGTGGCGAAGCACGACGAGAGCCATCGCCGGCTCGCGGCCGACCTTCAAAGACGACTCGTCAGTCGAACTTACGAGGCGGTCGCCTGGGGACGCGTCGCGCCCGCCTCCTTCACGATCGACGCGCCGATCGGACGCCATCCCCGGGATCGGAAACGGATGGCGGTGGTCGACGGCGGACGGGAGGCTCGAACCCATGTCGGGGTCCTCCTGGCCACCACGGTGGCCTCCCACCTCACGGTCCGTCTCGACACGGGGCGAACGCA
This sequence comes from bacterium, assembly GCA_025774805.1. Taxonomy (GTDB): domain Bacteria; phylum ARS69; class ARS69; order ARS69; family ARS69; genus JALGZR01. The sequence goes on along the minus strand of JALGZR010000119.1, from coordinate 8,184 downwards.
CCAGATTCGCGTCCATCTGGCACACCGGGGCCATCCTCTCGTCGGCGACGGGACCTACGGGGGGCGCCGGGGAGGCATCCGCCGCCTGCGCCCGCCTCACCGGCGGGAAGCCCGGGATCTTCTCGCGAGGATCGACCGTCCGGCTCTCCACGCGCGCCATCTGGCCTTTCGGCACCCGTATACGGACAGACCGATGGAATTCGAGAGTTCCCGCCCTGAGGATCTTGCTTATCTCCTGGAGGCACTCGCCGTCCTTCGATCACCCGATTCGGCCGATATCCGTTAAGATCCGACGAGGAAAGGAAGCGGTCCGCGGGGCCACCCGAGATTCCGTCCACTCCGGGGCGACACCGCCGAACGGAACCGGTCCGCCGCGCGTCTCAACTGCGGGGGGGGAAGCCGCTCAATGGAGTCCGCCACCCAGGAGGTCCGGCTCGTCGTCCCGAGTCGGATTGAGTCCCTGGCCCTCATCAATGCGGTCACCGAAGAGGTGGCCGACCAGATGGAGTTCGACGAGGAAGCACGGAACGCGATCACGATCTCCGTCGTCGAGGCAGGAACGAACGCGATCCAGCACGGGAACGGCGAGGACGGTTCGAAACCGACCGAGGTTCTCTTCCGTCTGGAACAGGAGGCGCTCGTGATCCTGATCCGGGACCGGGGTGCGGGGTTCGATCCGAGCGCTCTCAAGAATCCCCTCGCCGAGGAGAACATGTTCGCGGAGAGCGGGAGAGGGGTGTATATCCTCCGCTCGTTCATGGACGAGGTCGGCTTCGAGTTCCGCCAAGGGGAGGGAACCGAATGCCGCCTGGTCAAGTACCTCCCCCCGGTTACCGGATCCGCGACCGAATAGCCCGCCTCCGGCTTCGCCCGGGCGTGGTCACGAGGGGCGATGACCTTCGAACTGGTCATGGCGACCGCCTACCTGACCTGCGGCGCCCTCATGTTGTTCCTGGGCCTGGTCGTGCTCCGGGAGAACCCCCGGCAGCGGGTCCACCAGGCCACGGCCGGGATGCTGGTCTTCAGCGGTCTCGGACCGATCCTCGGCGCCTACAGCAGCCTGGCCGCCCCCGCCGCGGGCGACGGCTCCCGTCTCTTCCAGGACGTCTTCGCCGAGTTCGCCTACCTCTGGGAGTTCTTCTTCCCGTCCGTCCTCCTGTTCGCCCTCGTCTTCCCGGGAACGCACGCGGTCCTTCGACGCTGGCCCCACCTGTCGTGGGCCCTGTTCCTCCCGCACGGCTTCCACGTGCTGCTGCTGACCGTCCTGAGCGACTCGGCGGACTACCTGGAGACCTTCGACTTCGGCACGCTTCCCTGGGGGATCGGCGTCCTGCTCGAGCCGGCCGCGGGCATCGTGCGCGTCGCCGTCGGCCTGATCCTGCGCGTGCACGTGCGGTTCTTCTCGTTCGTGAACCTGGCGATGGCGGTCACGAGCTGGGTCCTGCTGATGCGCAGCGCGCGCCGGACTCTCAACCCGAAGCTGCGCGCGCAGGTGCGGACGATCCGCCTCGGCATCGGGATCAGCCTCGCCCTCTACTCCGGCGGCGAGCTCGTCCCGAAGGTGTTCGGGATCACGCTGGAGAGGGTCTACAGCCTACCCCTCGTCACCGTGTCGCTCCTCGTGGGGGCGGTCTCGATTCTCGTCGCGATCGTCCGGCTCGGGTTCCTTGACGTCCGGTTCATCGTCCGGCGGGGCCTCGTCTACGGGCTCGCCGCCGGCGTGATCGTGGCGCTCTATCTCTTCGTGGGAAAGCAGATCGATCGCCTCTCGGCGCGCCTTTTCGGTGAGCCTCTTCCCGTCTTCGAGACGACCTTCCTGCTGCTGAGCGTCTTTCTCCTGCAGCCCGCCCTCGCCGCCATCGAGCGAAGGGTCGACCGGACCTACTCCCGAGACCGCTCGGAGACCCGCAACGCGCTCATGCGCCTCGCCGAGGAGGTCTCCCTGATCCTCGATCCGGAAGAGGTCTGCCGCGCGGTGGCGACGACCATCCGCCGCGAGATGATCCTCTCGACCGCCGCCGTGGTCGCGGCCCACCGCACGCGAGGGCTGTACCGGCTCACGCTCTCCCGGGAGGGCGAGGAGGAGGTCGAGACGGTCGAGTACTGGTCCACCGGCAAGCACCTCCTCGAGGCGGTGGCGGGGCACCGGGAGATCGTGCCGGTCCGGGAAGTCGTGGAGGTCCCGCGGGATTCCGAGGATCGGCGACGGCTCCAGGAGGAGATGCAGCGCATCGGTGCCGACCTCGTGATTCCCCTCTGGGTCGCCGTGCCGGACCGGGAGAACGAGGAGGGGGAGGGGCGCGAGCTCGTGGGGGCCGTCCTGCTCGGGGAGAGGGTGACCGAGACCCGGATCACGTTCGAGGAGACCTCCCTCGTGTCGCTGATCGCCCGGCAGCTCGGCATCAGCCTCGTCAACGCGGGCCTGCACGAGGAGCAGGTGGCGGTGCGGCTCCTCGAGAAGGAGGTCGCGACCGCCCGGAAGATCCAGGAGCAGCTCCTTCCCGAGAGCCCGCCCGCTCTCCAGGGGTGGGAGCTCTCCGCCAGCAACCGGCCGAGCCATCAGGTCGGCGGCGACTACCACGACTTCCTGCCCCTGCCGGGAGGCCAAATGGGCATCGCGATCGGAGACGTCTCGGGGAAAGGAGTCCCGGCCGCGCTCCTCATGTCGAACCTCCAGGCGGCGCTGCGCGTGCGCGCGCTGGGAGGTCTGCCGACCGACCGGATCGTCGAGGACGTCAATCGACAGATCTGTCGCAACACGGGGGCGGAGAGCTTCATCAGCTTCTTCCTCGCCGAGCTGATACCCGACAGCGGGGAGCTCACGTTCACGAACGCGGGCCACAACGCTCCCGTGCTCGTCCGCCGGGACGGGCGGGTGGAGACCCTGGAAGCGGGCGGGCTTCTGTTGGGGGTCTTCCCCGAGGCGACGTACGAGCGGGACACGGTGGGGATGGATCCGGGCGACTGCCTCGTGTTCTACACCGACGGCGTGACCGAGGCGTCGAACCCGGCGGGCGACCTGTTCTCCGAGAAGCGACTCGTGAACACGCTGATCCGACACCGGGAGAGCTCCGCCACCACCCTGCACCGGAGAGTCATGGAGGAGGTCGCCGAGTTTCAGGAGGGGCTGCCTCCCGACGACGACCTGACGTTCATCGTCCTGAAGCGAACGGAGAACGGGATCTCCCCGGGGGGAGTCGAGTGACGGGTCGATTCGTGGGGTTCGACCTCGGGGAGCGCCGAATCGGGGTCGCGGTCTCCGATCCCTCGGCGACGATCGCGGAAGGGCGGGAGACGATCGAGCGCTCGGGGGAGTCGTTTCCGTGGCGCGCCATCCTGGCGCTCCTGGAGGAGGCGGACGCGGTGGGCGCGGTCGTCGGGGATCCGATCCATCTCAACGGAAGCGTCGGGGAGCGCGCGCGCGAGGCCCGGGACTTCGCGCGAGAGCTCGAGCGGCGCGCCGGAATCCCCGTCGTGCTTCAAGACGAGCGGCTCACGACGGTCGAGGCGCAACGCATTCTCATCGAAACGCGACCCGGTCGGACGAAGCGGAAGCGGGCACGGCGCGTCGAGGACGTGGATCGGGTCGCGGCGACGATTCTCCTACAGGCCTGGCTCGACGGTCGGAGTGCCCCGGGCACGGGCGGCGAGGAAAGATGAGCGGCGGGCGGAGGGCGTCGGCGCTGGTGGTGGCGGCCGCGGTCGCCGGCGTCTTGGTGGGCGTCGCGATCCTCCTCGGTTGGAGCGCTCTCAACGAGGCTCCGCCCGCCGCCCCGGCGGAGGAGCCGATCGCCTTCCGGGTCGAGCCGGGGGAGGGCTTCGCCCGCGTGGCGCGGCGGCTCGAGGAGACGGGGCTCGTCGTCTCGTCCACGCGGCTGCTCATTCTCGCCCGGCTGACGGGAAGCGACCGCTCGATCCGGACGGGCACGTACGAGTTTCGACGGGGAACGCCGCCGCGCGACCTGATCGACGACCTGGTCGCCGGGCGCGTGCGGCTGCTGCGCTTCACGGTTCCCGAGGGTTGGCGGCTGATGCAGATCGCGGCCGCCGCGGAGTCGACCCTCGGCATCACGGCGGGCGAGTTCCTGGCGGCGGCGCGCGACTCGGCCCGGCGTGCCGCGCTCGGCTGCCCGGCCGAGTCGCTGGAGGGATACCTCTTCCCCGAGACCTACCTCTTCGCCGACCCGACGACGGCGGCGGAGGTCGTCGACCGGATGACGGAGCGGTTCGAGGAGGTGTGGGCGTCGTTGCACGGGGAGAGTCCGCTCGATTTGGACCGGCACGCCGTCGTCACGCTCGCTTCGATCGTGGAAGCGGAGACGCCGAAGCCCGACGAGAGAGCGCGCGTCGCGGCCGTCTATCTCAATCGCCTCGCCCGCGGGTGGCGCCTGGAGGCGGACCCGACGGTGCGCTACGGACTCGGGCACTTCACGGGACGGCTCTACTACCATCACCTCGACGTCGACACGCCCTACAACACGTACCAACGCTCCGGACTTCCGCCGGGGCCCATCGGTGCTCCCGGACGGGCGGCACTGGTGGCGGTCCGAGAGCCCCTCTCGCCCTGCGACGACTTCTTCTTCGTGGCGTCGGGAGACGGGGGCCACGTATTCTCGCGGACCAAGGCGGAGCACGATCGGGCCCGGCGAGCGGCGGGGCGGTGAGGGCGGCGCCCGTTGACGGGCACGGAATCCGTCACTATGGAATTCTAGCCGGTCCGATCCCGTTCCCCGGGGAGGGCGAATGTCGACGATCTCCGAGAAGCTCGAGGATCTCCGCGCGATCCTGCGCGAGAAGGGGAGCGCCGTGGTCGCGTTCTCCGGAGGGGTGGACTCCGCCCTGCTGCTCCGCGTGGCCGTCGAGGCGCTGGACGGACGCGTGCTGGCCGTGACCGGACGCTCCCCCGCGGTCCCCGACTCCGAGCTCGCGGAGGCCCGGCGGCTCGCCGAGGAGATGGGCGCCCGCCACCGGTTCCTCGACACCGAGGAGCTGTCCGAGCCGGGCTACGTGGCGAACGCCTCCGACCGCTGCTACCACTGCAAGACGGAGCTCTACGGGAAGCTCGAGGAGGTCCGCCGGGAAGAGGGCCTGGGTGCGGTCCTCGACGGGATGAACGCGGACGACCTCCTCGATCACCGGCCGGGACAGCGGGCGGGCGAGGAGCAGGGAGTGCTCAGCCCCCTCGCGGAGGTGCGGCTCACCAAGCTCGAGATCCGGGAGGCCTCCCGGCGCTACGGGCTCGACACGGCGGACAAGCCGGCGCTCGCCTGCCTGGCCTCGCGTCTGCCCTACGGCACGCAGGTCACCCCCGAGGTGCTGGCCCAGGTCGCGACCGCCGAGGATCGGGTCCGGAGTCTCGGCTTCCGGCAGTTCCGGGTGCGTCACCACGGAGACGTCGCCCGGCTCGAAGTCGATCCGGTGGAGCTCGAGCGGGTGCTGGATCCGGAATGCCGCCGCGCCGTCGTCGAGGGATTGAAGGAGGCGGGCTACCGGTACGTGGCCCTCGATCTCGAGGGCTACCGGACGGGGAGCCTCAACGAGGGGTTGGCGGCGGGGGATGTCGAGAGGGGGGGGAAGGGGTAGAGTCCGGCCGAAGCACCGGCCGTACGGGGCTCGGTCGCTGCCGAGGCGGTGGCGAGGGAACCGACCGGGCCCGCCGATCCGCCGCCGTTGACCGTCTCCGGGCCGCCTGGTACCGTCGCTTCCCACCGAAGCGGCCTTGGACGATTTCGCCCAGGCCCGAACAGGGAGGTGCTCCGATGCCGTCCAAGTCGTCCTCCTCCCGGAAGCCCGCTCCCGACCGGGAGGCGATCCGCATCCGGTGGGAGCGCCGCAACATCGGCCTTTTCGGAGGGGGGCTGGGCGCGATCCTGATCGGCTTCATCCTCCTCTCCCAGGGGAGCATCACGGTCGCCCCCATCCTGCTCGTCGTGGGCTACTGCGTGCTCATCCCCCTGGCGTTCATCCTCTGAGCGGGGGGGCCGGGAGCGACTTTTCCGCGTCATTTGTCTTATCGGGCCCTCGGGCCGGACCGCTCTCACGCGTCCAAGTGGCGGCGCACATTCATGAGCTTCCACTCGATCGCCGGGTGTCCGGCAAGTCGCCTGGATCGGCAAGCGCTTCCTCGACCAGTTCCGGCAACCGAGCGACGTCCCAAGCATCGCGGGGACTCGCCCGGTCGAGGAGCGCCAGCAGCTTGCCGACGCAGAGTTCCACCGCGGAGACGACCTGAACCCGCGGTCGATCCAGCTCACCCGGCTGCCACATGGAGCTTGATTCAGTTCCCTCGATGGGCGCTCGAAACAGGAAGTTCAGGTCGACTTCAATCCGGTCGTCCGAACCGAGGACTGATCGATAAGTGAGGTAGAGTTTCCGCCCGGCGAAGGCATCCGCCGAACGCTGTACGCGATGGCCGAAGCGGCGGGCGAGCTCCTCGATCGCCTGCTCGATGTGCGGGCGGTCGGCTTCCATCTCCCCGCGTTCCACGTGACCGATGTAGTTGAAATCGAGATCGACCGACAGACGTGTCGGGTGGGCACCGCGGCAGAGGTTCAGGGCCGTGCCGCCCTTGAGGGCCAGTGCATCACCGAGGTACGGATGGCGTGCAACGCCGTTGGCC
>JALGZR010000119.1:0-1547 GCA_025774805.1 bacterium | reverse complement strand
ATTCCGCGCTAACGGTCATCAGGATCGGTCATGCGAGTCAGTTGATCGGGGAGGATCAGGTTCCAACGGGGCACGAGTACGCCTCCGCGATCGCTTCGCCGGAGATAGCGTGGCGAACCCGGGCGAAATCGCTCGAGTCGCCGTAGGTAGGTGTCGGGCACGTGGAAGCTCTCTTGGAAGCTCTCCAAGAACCAGCCGGTTGCCGCCCACAATCTGCGCACGGCGTAGCGGCTCAGCACTTCCTCGAGCAACTCCAGATCCAGGATTGCGAAGCCGCTCGCCGAAACGACGAGCTCCTCCGGGCCGCCGATCCGGTCGAGACGGTGAAAGCCCTCGACTAGCGTCCGTTCCGGCCCGGTGGTCAGGAGCATTCTTCCGCGCCTTTCGACCTTGCGGGTCGCGAAGCGGAATTCCTCATCGGAACTCAACGGCCCGGGTCGACTCAGGAAACGCAGCGTAATTCCATTCAGTGTCAAGGGGGGACGCCGCCGTTTGCCGTATATGGTCACGTGATTCCACGTGGAGTGCGCCGCGCCCAGAAGCTCGAGGGCGCTGTGATGGGAGAAGACTCCGTCCCGACGGATCGTTGCCGCCACAAGGAACGGGTCCGGCTGGAAACGCGCACTCTTCACGCCATGTGGCACCACGGCGTAGATTTCACGGGCGATCCTCTTCAGTCGGCCCGCCTCGACGTGGTATCGGAGACGCTCGGCCGCTCCCCTCTTGCCGCGTGGAGGCGCGAAGGCCACCATGGCCTCGTCCAGTGAGAAGATCGGGTGAGTCGCGAAGAACTCCCCCGTCGGCACTTTGCGGCTCGCGCTCATAACCGGGGAATAGTCCCTACTATTTCGCCTGGATGTCAAGTCCCTTGTTTACAAAGAGTTCGAGATAGCTGCGAACTTGACCTCCTTATCCCAGCGAGGAGTAAACTGACTGAACGGGCACGGTGCGCTCCTTCCGGGGCGAGGAACGCCGTGGGTGGGGCCTGTAGGACCCCTCCCGATCGGGAGGAGAAAGACCTGCTGCAGCGGGGAGGCGCCGCGCTAGAACGCGAGTGCCGGCGCACACCGTCATCGGGATCGGTCACCCGGGATGGCGAACTCGAACTCCCGAGAGTAGCCGTCAGGTGGTACAAGTACCGTCAACTGAGGTTAGGGGCGAATAGCTCAGCTGGTCCAGAGCACCTGCCTTACAAGCAGGGGGTCGGCGGTTCGAATCCGCCTTCGCCCACCACCTATCCGGGGCCGGGGCAAGCGGTTGCGGGGAGTGACGAGGCCGGGGCAGCGTCGAAAACGGCGCTGGAAAAACGGTGGTAGAACGGCGGCCCGCCTCACAGCGTTTGACGCGTCGCTAAGGCCTCGATCATCTGCTCCCGTTGCCCCAGGGCCGAGGCAGTCACATTGGGTCAACCACGGGGCCCTTGGCTGCGTCGCAGCCTACCCCCCGTAAGGGCCCCGAGGGCTGAGCGGCCGGGAGCCCGGCGGGGCCCTCTGCGCCGGTGATTGACGCGCCGGACAAGCGCGGCTCTGTGTGGCGCACTGCTGAGT
>JALGZR010000188.1 GCA_025774805.1 bacterium | reverse complement strand
CGGTCCTCGGCGGTGAGCCCCGGCCAGACCTGCAGGAGACTCCAGATCAGCCCGCCGGCCACCAGGATGAGGTAGATCATCAACAAGACGACGCCTGGCGCCTGAACGCGCCGCGCGCCGGGACCTGGCTTGTCGTTCGGGTCGCTCCTGTTCTCGGGCTTTTCGGCCATCATGGGATCTCCTCGAATCCTATGTCGGAACCGTGATTCGCTCTGCCATCGGCAGAATGGGCTGTCAAGGTGTCGCCGCCGTCCCGTGGCCTGCCCCCGTGACCGTATCACTCCCTCCTTGCGGTCACCCAGCGAGCCGGAGGGGCCGAGGTTCGTCCTCCGGCGCATCGGCGTGGCGAGGCTCACGCGACCTTGAGGACGACCCACTGCTGTCGCACCCCGGTCCACACTCGGTCCCCACTCTCAGCGCAGGAGGGAGCCGTGAAAGCGTGCATCCTGGCCTTTCATCGGGGGTCACGTTTCCGATCGCCTCGTGATATCGGCGCCGATTGTAGAAGTCCACGAACCGCTCGACCTCCCGCGCGATCTCGCCCGGGGATTCCCACCCCAAGAGCGTCACCTGCTCCTCGCGGGAGCGATGATACCGCTCGATCTTTCCGAGGGAAGGGGTCGCATCACTCGCCGGCGGAGCTCGGGAAGATGGGTGGGCCCTCTGGGCGCATGGTCGTGCGCGGGGGTCGATTCCCCTCTTTCGAATGGACCGGAGGGTCCGGGCGATGGCGGGATGGTCCAGGGTGAAGGAGGTCGGGGAGTGCGAGAGGCCTTCATGCGCGGAGCGTGTTCTGCGATGCCCCTCTTTCGCCACTCTGAGCGCCTTCGAACTGAGCAGGCAGCGTGACGCGCGGGTTCGCGCGCCGACCGGGTCCGACGTCACATGCTCACGATTCGGGGGAACGGCCGCCATTCGGCCTCAGCTTCCCGTGCTCGTGTAGCGCTTCGTTCCCTGGTGGAAGACCCAGATCGCCACGGTGACGCAGACGAAGCCGACCACCGGGGTGAGGCCCGCCAGAATCCGGAACTCCTCCACGCGGAGGAAGCGCGTGGCGGGATAGAACGCGGCGAACGAGAAGGGCACGATCCAGGAGAGTAGGGCCCGGATCGCGGGATGGTAGATCGTCACGGGATAGCGCGCGAACCGGATCATGTTGTAGACGGGCGGACCGATCCCCAGACGGTCCTCGAACCAGAACGAGACGGAGGTCAGGAGCAGGAAGACACCGAGGTACACGGCCGCCGCGGAGACGGCGAAGATCGGGAAGAGAAGGAAGTCGAGCGGCTCCGGGGAGAGGCCGAGTCTCGCGCCGGTGACCGAGAGGAGGACTCCTCCGATCACGATCTCGTTCAGGGCCGCCACGTTGAACGACTCGAAGAGAATCTGGAACACCGGGTTCACCGGTCGCAGGAGAACGCGGTCGAAACGTCCCTCCACCAGGTGGACCTCGCTGAAGCTCCAGAGATTGAAGCTGATCAGATTGAAGATCCCCAACGGGACGAGCGAAAACCCGTGGATGAAGATCAACTCGTCCAGCGACCACCCCGCGAAGCTCCGGATCTTCGTGTAGAGAACGGCGAGAAACGTCAGGTGCACCGCGAGTGCTCCGAACACGGCGAGGCTGTCGACCAGGAAGTCCACCCGGTAGGAGAGGCGGTTCTTCAGGAACTGGCCGAAGTAGGAGAAGAGGATCGTGAGGTGGCGGCGCACGGGTCAGCCCCCCTGCACCGTGGTCCGGCGTACGCCGATCCGCCAGAGCACGGCCCCCAGCCCGGCGAGCGCCACGGCCCAGAAGAGCTGCAGTCCGAGCGCCGCCGTGAGCTCCGATCCCTCCCGCTGCCCCATCCAGATCGTCACCGGCACGTAGCTGATCGCCTGGAAGGGCAACAGCTCCACGATCCTCCGCCAGGGCTCCGGAAAGAAGGAGAGCGGAACGAGCGCGCCCGTCAGGAGCTCGAGGACGACGTACTTGGCCCGGACGAGACCGAGAATGCTCTTCAGGTGGAGGGCGAACGTCCCGACGATGAAGTTCACACCGCTGCTGACGAGAAAGGCGAGGAAGAAGGAGAGCACCGCGACCGCCGCCGCCGACGCCGAGGCGGGTCCCGCGACCCGGAAGAGCGGGAAGATCACGAGCGAGATCGGCAGCGTGAACAGCACGAGGCGGAAGCCCATCTCCCCCAGCGCCCCGAAGTACGTCATCGTCTGGAAGTCGATCGGCTTCATCAGGTTCTGCGCGATGTTCCCTTCGGTCACCTGGGTGGCGATCTCCCGGTCGATGTTGTTGAAGGTGAGGCTGCGCCCGATCCACGCGATCGCGATGTACGTGATGATGGTGGTCGCGTCGTAGCCCCCGACCTCGGTGCCCTCGGGGAACCCGCGGTAGACCGCCCGAAAGACGAACGTGTTTCCCGCGACGAAGATCAGGTAGCTCGCCACTCCGGTGTAGTAGCGCAGCCGGTACGCGAGCATCTTGAGAAACGTGATGCGCGTGAACTCCGCGTAGAGGGTGAGAACGGCGGTCACGACGGCCTGCTCTCCCCCGCGAGCTTCACCTCGCCGCGGTAGATCTTGCGGACGATCTCCTCGATGGGAGGCTCCAGGACCGTGAGGTCGTGGACGGGCACGTCGGTGACGACGCGCCTCACGACCTCCGCGACACCGATCCGGTCCTTGAAGAACTCTCCCTCGTACAGGCCGGCTCCTCTCCGCTCCCAG
>JALGZR010000187.1 GCA_025774805.1 bacterium | reverse complement strand
CTCGGCGAGGAGGGCATATTCCTCCAGCCCGACAAGAGGCTCGTGATCCGCGGCCCGCGGGGGTCGCGGGCGATGGAAGCGGAGGACGCGCTGTCTCATTTCGTGGACATGGGGAGGAGGGCGCTGCGCCGGGAGATCGACGCGCTTGAAGCGGGACGCGAGCCGGATCCGTGGGACGAGCGGGCGTCGCGCAGGCACAGGCACGTGCTCCGCTGCCTGCTCGGGATGCTCTCCGAGAACGGGATCTTGCCGGGCTTGGGGCCGAAGGTGGCGACGGCGGCGCTGAAGGTCGCCTACCAGTACGGGCGGTCGGTCGGTGGGATCAATTTCGGACTGGCCGGCGACCTCGCCATGGAGGCCAGGCACTGGCGCTGGAGCGTCGACGAGGACGACGACATCCTTTCCCGGTACAGCCAGCCCACCAACTACGGGGCCGGGCAGGGGGAGCCGGGCAAGTCCTTCTATCGCAGCCTGACGCGCTACAACCCGGAGTACACGGACCAGAAGATGGGCGACAAGACGAAGTGGGGCGTCTACTACGTGTGGGAGGAGCCGCGTCGGGACCCGTGGCTGTGGGACAAGCGGTACGTGGATGGCGTCTACCCGATGAACAAGTCGCTGAAACCGTAAGGGAACGGGCATGATCATCATCAAGGTGTCGGCGGTCAACCCGTACGACCAGAAGAAGCAGCCGGACGAGTACTGGGAATGGGAAGCCGACGAGATGCTGAGGCGGGGCGGCGAGGGCAGCGTGGCGGCGCCGCCCGAGGAACCCGCCCCCCCCGGGGAGCCGGAGCCAACCGAGCCGGAGCCAACCGAGCCGGAACTGACCGAGGAACAGCAGATCAAGAGGTCCCGCCCCTCCCCGGAGGAGATGGGGGCGACGATGTCCTGGTTCCAGGAGCAAAGGGCCTTCCTGCCGGAGATGGTCGGGCTGATGTTCCCCGACCTGAACCTGGACAACGAGCGCATGCTCGCCGACCAATTGTACAGCATGGCGATGACGGCCAAGATGGGCGGCCACGACTTGCCCCCGGCCGCGACGGATGAGGAGGTCGAGCAGGCCAAGTCCATGCTCATGACCGAGGCCGTGACGAACCCGGCCGCGTTCCCCCAGGCGTACCCGGGCGTCAGCCTGACCGACGAGGCCGTCTTCTCCGGGCAGGTGGCCTCCCTGGTGGCGCTCGCCAAGCTGAAGAACGAATCCTTCCCCCCCAGGGGGGAGGACGAGGAGGCCCCCGACATTGCGGGCGAGGCCGAGGCCCCGTTCGTCCCGGACGTCGTCGTCGAGCCGACGGAGGGCGACGTCGAGCCGGGGGACAGGCCTTCCCCCGAGGGGGCGGAGACGCCGTACATCGAGGCGACCGACGACGCCCTCGAGGAGGCGTCGGCCCTCTATGACAAGTACTGGAGCGTCACGGGGACGAAGGAGGAGGTGAGCGGGCAGCGGGACCAGATCATCCAGGACTTCCTCAACCTGCCGGCCCACGTCGACGACCCGGGTTTCACGGTCAGGAACTCGATCGAGGGGATGTACGGGAGTCATGGCTACAGGTTCAGGGACGGGGAGTGGGTTCCGAGTTTCGGCCAGCGCCCGGAGGACGCCCCGGCCACGCCGGAGGCATGGGTCGACATGATCCTCTCGCAGGACCCGAATGTGAAGCGCGTCGAGAACCCGGTGCGGATGCTCAGAACCTACGCCCTGAGGCTGGTGCAGACGAAGCGCAGGGGCAGGGCCGGCTTGGAGGACGAGAAGTTCCGGAGCAGGCAGAAGGTCTTCGGGCAGTTCTTGAAAGCGCCCAACGACCCGACTGATGACACCCTGGACGAGAAGCTGTTCCCCGCCCACATGCGGGATTACGACCAATCGATGAGGAGGATGTTCGACGTCCTTCGCTCGGACGTGCTCGTCCCCGTTGGCAGGAACAAGCCTGGTTACAGGGAGGTTTGGTGGAGAGGCAGGAACAACTTGGCGGAGATGATCAATCCGCGCTCCGGGACCCCCCTTTTCCAAACCTATGACGACGTCGTGGCCGCCGACAGGGGCGAGGACAAGGCCCTCAGGAGGCAGGCGGCGCTCGTGATGAATTACCTCGAGGCGTTGAGGGTCTCCGAGTCCGCTCGTTACATGATGTTCGAGGGCGACCAGGACCCCGTCGTTCCCTCCGGCATGGAGGGGAGCCGGGCCTACGACGCGATCGAGTACAACCTGGCGCTCTTCAAGGCGCTGAGGGAGGCGCATCCCGAGGACTTCGCCGGCCGGAAGGCGCAGGGGCCGATCGACATCAAGCCGAAGATCGTCGCCGACCCGAACCGCGTCACGCAGGAGGGGTCGCCCCCCCTGCGGAGCTACCGGACGAAGAACAACCGCGACCGGACGAAGCTGCAAGACCTGCAGAGGGCGATCGCCCCGTACCTCTCGGGGGGGGCGAGATGGAGCGCGATGGAAGCCCAACAGCCGGGGTCCCAGGAGGAACGCCTGCAGGCGGTCGTCGACCGCATGGCGGAGGCGGACCCGTCCTTCAGGCAGATCGACGTCACCTTGGACAGGAAGAACTTCGCGGCGGAGGGGAGTCCTCATTTCATCTCGGGCGCCATGGTCCTGTCGTCCGGCGGCGAGACCACCCCCAATCAGTTCATGGAATTCATGGAGGAAAGGACGAGGGAGAAGCGGGAGGTGAAGGACGTGGCCCCCGACGTCCGCGGGGAGCGCCTCGAGATGGGCGCGGG
>JALGZR010000186.1 GCA_025774805.1 bacterium | reverse complement strand
TCCCGGAAGATCCGCCCCACCCGGGGGGACATGAAGTGCCAGAAGTGGATCATCCCCAATCGCAAGCCGTCCTGCTCCTCGACCCGAATGCTCCGGCGGATCGCCAGGACCTGGTTGATCTTCTTCGGATCGACGTCGATGATCCGATCGACGCGGGCGCCGGCGGATCGGCGCAGGCGGAGCCGGATTCCGTCGGGGCCGCGGGCGGAGACGAGGAATCCCGGGTCCCCCCCGAGCCCCGGATCGGGCCCCGCGGGGAGGAGGCGGGGGGACTCCTCCGCGGGGACGCCGTCGATGGAGACGATCCGATCCCCCCGGAGGACGCCGGCCATCTCCGCCGGACCCCCTTCATGAAGGGTCCGGACGAAGAGACCGTCCTCGAGCCGCACCAGCTCCATGCCGAAACGGGGGGCATTCCGGTCCTGGAACTCCGCCAGGACGTAGTCCTCCCACACCTCCTTCTCCAGGAGGATCGTGTGGGAGGCGCCCAGCTCTCCCAGCATCCGGTTGATGACGCCGTGCAGCTCCCTCTCGTCGGCGGACCGCCGCGCAGCCCGGCGGTAGCGCTTCCTCACGGCCTCCCAGTCAGACCCCCCCATGGAACGGTCGTAGAAGCGGTCCCGGACGGCTCGCCAGGCGGCGTCGAAGACCTCCGACCGGTCATCTTCGACGATTGCCCGGGGCTGCCCCCAGGCCGCTCCCCCCGGCAGGGCGAGGAGGCCGGCAAGGACCATCCCCGGCAAGAGGGCCACCAGGAGCCCGAAAGGTCCGGATCTTCCAACCTGCTTTGCAGCCATTATTGGACCCCATGATACCCGCCTGATAGGATGTTGCCATTCCGAAGCCCGCCCCACTTGGAGGAGGACTTTTCCATGTCGCGTCTCCGCATCCCCGCCGCCGGGGTCGGCTCGCTCCTCTTGCTGGCGCTCCTCTCCGCCTCCGCCCAGGCCACCTTCTCCATCGTGGCGGTCGACCCGGCCACGGGAGAGGTGGGGGGAGCCGGGGCCTCGTGCATCCCGAACTCCATCATCATCAATGATCTCATCGAGGGGGTCGGGGCGATCCACACCCAGGCGTACTGGAACATCACGAACAAGACCCGGGCCCACGACCGGATGATCGCCGGAGACTCTCCCCAGGAGATCATCAACTACGTGATCGCCAACGACGCCGGCGGCTTCGGCTGCCCCGGCGGACCCTGCAACTCCACCCACCGCCAGTACGGGGTGGTGGACCTCTTCGGCGGCGGGGCGCGGAGCGCGGCCTTCACCGGGTCCGGCACCACCGCCTACGCGGGGGACATCACCGGCCCCACCTATGCCATCCAGGGGAACATCCTCCTAGACCCGGTCACCCAGTACGACGTCCTGGGGGAGATGGAGACGGCCTTCCTGGGCACCTCGGGGCCCCTGGCGGACCGTCTCATGGCCGCCCTGCAGGCCGCCAACGTCGCCGGGGCGGACACCCGCTGCCTCGCCGACGGCAAGCCGGCGATCTCCGCCTTCATCCGGGTCGTCCGGATCGGCGACGGCCCGACCCCCTACCTCGACCTGAACATCGGGAACACCCTCCCCGGGGACAACCCCATCACCCTCCTCCAGAGCGCCTTCGATGCCTGGAAGAGCGCCCTCGCGGGGGAGCCGGACCCCTTCCTCTCCTCCGTCACCGTCGCGGACACCTCCATCGTCGCCGACGGGAGCAGCCAGACGACCGTCACCGTGATCCCCCGGGACAACGGAGGCGTCGACCTCGGGACGGGTCAGGTCGTGACGATCGCCACCGCCGGGACGGGAACGATGGGCCCCGTGACGGACAACCTCGACGGGACCTACACAGGGGTCCTCACCGCCTCCTGGCAGGTCGGGACCGACACCATCACCGCCACGGTCCTCGGGAGCGGAGGGCCCGTGACCCTCGGTGACCAGCCGACGGTGCAGTTCACCCCCGTCCCGGGAGAGCCCGACCCGGCCCTGTCGTCGGTCACCGTCTCCCCGGACCTTCTCCCCGCGGACGGCAACTCCCAGGCGGTCATCACCGTGGTCCCCCGGAACGCCTCGGGCTCCGTCCTCAGCGCCGGCAGGCTCGTCTCCGTCTCCAACTCCGGCCTCGGCGTCCTGGGCCTCGTCGTGGACAACCTCGACGGGAGCTACGTCGCCACCCTCACCGCCCCGTCCCGGGGCGGCACCGACGGGATCACCGCCACCGTCGACGGGAGCGGCGGCCCCGTCCTCCTGGACGATCAGCCGAGCGTCCGCTACCGCGGGTCCGGAAGCAGCGGCGGAGGATGCATCGGCATCATCGGCGGGGGAGACCCGGGATCGGACCTCGGGGCGATCCTCCCCTATCTCATCCTCGTCCTCTTCCTGCTGAGCCTCCGGGCCCGTTCCGCCCGGCTTCGCAGTGCATAGACATAGATAGGGATCGGGGAGGATGAAGAGCGACACCTCCACCAGGGAAGAGAGACCGGGCCCCCTCGGGGGGGACCCCGCCGTGGCGGAGCTCCGGGGTCGGCTCGCCGACGATCCCGCCGCGACGGGGCTGCTCGAGGCGATCCGCCGCGGAAGGCCGGCCCGGGCCGGCGGCCTCCTCGGCGGCTCCCCGGCCCTCCTCCTGGGGATGATCGGGGACACGACGGCGAAGCCGCTCCTCGTCGTTACCCCCGACCCGGCCCTGTCGTCGGTCACCGTCTCCCCGGACCTTCTCCCCGCGGACGGCAACTCCCAGGCGGTCATCACCGTGGTC
>JALGZR010000118.1 GCA_025774805.1 bacterium | reverse complement strand
GACGCGTGAGCGGTCGGGCCGGCGTCCGTCTCCGATCTTGCCATTCCGGACGAGGCATCCGATGCTAGCCTGCATATCTCACCAGGCTCTGCTGCGGCAGCGGCTCGCCGCGCCGCCGCCCCTCGGTGCCGCAGCACCGCACCGCTTCCGGGAGAACCATGATCTTCGACCTCTCCGCCGTCGGGGGCGTCCTGAAGAAAGAGCTTCGCGAGACGGTGCGCGACCGGAACCTGGTCGTGAACCTCGTGCTCGTTCCGGTCTTTCTCTATCCGCTGATCGGCTTCGGGGCGTATCAGGTGCTTCAGATCGTTCATGGGATCGCGGAGCGTCGGACCACGGTGCTCGGCGTGGGATCCGAGGTGCCGGAGGCGATCGTCGATTCCCTTGCAGCGAGGCCGCGCCACGAGATCGTGGTTCCGCCCTCTCGTCTCGTGACCCCGGAGGTGGCCCCGGACGGCGGGGACCCCGACGGCGCGGAGTTCCGCGCCTGGCGCGAGGAGGTCGCCAAGGGTGACGGGCCCGTGCCCGACGCGCTGCTCGTCTGGCATCCGGCCTCGGGCGAGGGGGGAAGCGACTCGGCGCTCGTCTATTACGACGAGTCGCGGGACCGTTCCGTGGGTGCGCGCGCGACGCTGCTGGAAGAGCTCGACGATTGGAGACGGGAGCGATCCCTCGCGGCGCTCGCCCGGGTCGGGCTCGGGGTCGCGGATCACGACCTTTGGACCCTGGAAGAGGAGAACACGGCGTCCGCCACGCAACGGGGCCAGGAGCTCCTCTCCATGATCCTCCCGATGATTCTCCTTCTCATGCTCGCTCTGGGATCGTTCTACACGGCGCTCGACACGGTCGTGGGGGAGCGCGAGAGGGGAACGCTCGAGACGCTGCTGGTCTCGCCGCTCCGCCGCACGGAGATCCTGCTGGGGAAGTACCTCTACGTCGGGCTCGCGAGCGTGACGACGCTGCTGCTCAATCTCGCGAGCATGTTCCTCTTCCTCGGATTCGTGTTGACGCTCGTAGGAGCGGACGACATCCGGGTGCGGATCACGCCCGGCGCGTTCGTGCTCATCGTGGCGACCTCCGTGCTGACCGCCGGTTTCCTGTCCGCCGTCTTCATGATGGCTTCGACTCCGGCCCGAACGTACCGCGAGGGACAGGCGACCCTCATGCCCTTCTATCTCGTCACGATTCTCCCCGGGCTCGCGGTCGTCTCCTCCCGGGAGCCGTTCACGATGGGGCACGCGCTCGTGCCGCTGCTGAACTCGGCCGCTCTCTTCAAGTCCGCTCTGCGGGGCGAGATGCCGACCGGCCCGGTGGCCGTGACGCTTCTCGTTCTGGCGCTCGCCACCTGGGTCGCCCTGGCCGTCGCCTCCCGAATCGTGGCCAAAGAAGAGATCTACGTGAATCCGCCCAAGAGCCTGCGCCGGCTCTTCGGCGGAGCAGGAGGATCCCGAACGTGAACCGACTCGTTGCCGTGGAGAACCTCGTGAAGCATTTCCCCGACGGCCGGGGGGGAGTGGTCCGGGCCGTGGACGGAATCACGTTCGAGTGCCGCTCCGGCGAGGTGTTCGGACTGCTCGGACTGAACGGGGCGGGCAAGACGACGACGTTGCGCATGCTCTCCACCGTTCTCACGCCGACCTCGGGCACCGCTCGGGTGAACGACCACGACATCGCGGCGGAGCCGCGCGCAGTGCGCCAGTCGATCGGATTTCTCTCCGGGACGACCGGTCTCTACCACCGGCTGACGGCGCGCGAGACGCTGCGCTTCTTCGGCGATTTCCACGGCCTCGAGGGGGAGGCACTCGACACGCGGGTCGAGAGCGTCCTCACGACGTTCGGCATCGCGGACTTCGCCGACACCCGCTGCGACAAGCTCTCGACCGGCATGAAGCAGAAGGTGAACATCGGCCGGGCGGTCGTCCACGATCCGCCCATCCTCGTCCTCGACGAGCCGACGAGCGGTCTCGACGTTCTCGCCGCCCAGGCGACCCTCGAGTTCGTCATGCAGTGTCGTGACGACGGGAAGTGCGTGATCTTCAGCACGCACATCATGAGCGAGGTCGAACGGCTCTGCGATCGGATCACGATCATCCACGAGGGTACGCTCCGGGCCGAAGGCTCGCTGGAGGAGCTCCGCTCCCGCACCGGCGAGCACTACCTCGAGGACATCTTCCGGCGAATCGTCGCCCCCTCGGACTCATGAGCCGGAGGAGCGGCCCGGGGGCCTTCGTCCGCAAGGAGATCCTGGAGATCCTGCGCGATCGCCGCGCCGTGTTGCTCACGTTCCTGCTCCCGATCCTCGTCTATCCCGTCGTCTTCTCCTTCACGTCCTATCTCGAGCGCCGCGAGGAGGAGAAGGCGGAGGAGCGTGTGGCTCGCGTCGTCGTGACCGGGGACGGGCTCGATCTCGAGACCGAGATCGCCGCGGATCCGGGTCTCGAACGCGTCCCCGTTCCCGAGGGGGGGCGGGAGGCGATCTACGAGGAGATCGGCGCCGGCGGGGTTCAGGCGTGGATCGATTGGGAGGGAGACGGGGCGGTCGAGGAGAGGGCCGACGGCGACGGTGCGGAGACTTCCGACGTCTCCCTGCCCGAGCTCCGTCTCGTCTACCACGGGCCGCACGAGGAGTCGGAGGAGGCGCGCGATCGCCTGCGCGAGCTCCTGGATCGCGTGCGGGAGGAGGAGCGCGAACGGAGGTACGGAGAGGCGGGTGGCCTCGGCACTCTGGCGGATCTTCTCGGGGTGCGCGAGATCGACGTCGCCTCGGAGGAGGAGTCGGGGGGTGCGCTCGCGGGGCGGATCATCCCCCTGATCCTGGTGATGACTCTGTTCATCGGGGGAGCGACGCTCTCGACCGACATCGTGGCCGGGGAGAAGGAGCGGGGGACGCTGGAGACGCTCTACCTCACGCCGGTGGAACGCGGGGTGATCGCGCGGGCGAAGTTCCTCGTCGTGGTCGTCGCCACGGTGATCTCGGGCGCGTTGAACTTCGGAAGCATGCTCGTCTGCTACCGCCTCGGGTGGATCGGCGAGGCGGAGAGGCTCGTCCTCTGGGGACCCGGCGTCGCGCTTTCGCTCCTGCTCATCCTGCCGCTGGGGGCGCTGGTCGGCGGAGTGCTGCTGGGGATCTCGGCGTTCGCCCGGAGCCTCAAGGAGGCCCAGTACTACATGACCCCCGTCATGCTCGTCGCGTTTCTGCCGGGACTCCTCGCGACGAGCCAGGAGATCTCGCTCGATGCGTTCACCGCGATACTCCCCGTGGCGAACGTCGCCCTCGCAATCCGCGACGGGCTTCTCGGACCCGTTCCCCCTCTCGTGCTCGCGCTCGTCCTCGTCACCTCCCTCGGGTGGGGATTCCTCGTCATGCGATGGACCGCGGGAGTGCTCTCCCGGGAGGAGACGATCCTCGGCTTCGATCCCGAGCCCTTCCTCGCCCCGACGCCGTCCGGCCGCCGGCGCGCGGTGCTGACCGGCATGGCCGCCACCGTGCTCGTGCAGTTCTACCTGGGCCAGCTCCTCCAGTCGTGGCGGATGGTGCCGGGACTCGTGCTGACGCTCTGGGTTCTCCTGCCCGCGCTGGGAGCGCTCACGCTCCGCCTCGGCTGGAGCGGCGGCGGCCTCGCCGACGTCCTCTCGCTGCGGAATCCCGGACTCGGACCGCTGCTCGGGGGCCTTCTCGTGGGCGCCGGAATGGTCGTGCCGATCCTCGACGGGGTCGCGCGGCTGCAGGGTCTCGTGCTTCCGGTTCCGGAGATGTTCGAGGAGGCGTTCCGCGAGGGATTCCGGGGCCTGACGACTCCCACCCTGCTCCTGCTCGTCGCCCTGTCCCCGGGCATCTGCGAGGAGCTGGTCTTCCGGGGCGCGTTTCTCGGGCTGTTGCGGCGGGTCGTGTCGCCGGGGCGGGCCGCGCTCGTCTCGTCGGCCTTCTTCGGAGCGGTGCACCTGAGCATCTACCGCTTCCTGCCCACGTCCCTGATCGGGCTCGCCCTGGCGGGAGTGACCCTTCGTGCCCGCTCGCTCTTCCCGGCGATGATCGCGCACGCCGTCTACAACGGTCTCACGATCCTCGACGGACGCGGAACAGTTTCCTGGCGGGAGGCGCTCGGCGGAGCGCGATGCTGGACGCTCAGCCTGGCCGCCCTCGCGCTCGGGGGGTGGCTGATCGCGCGGAGCCGGGCGCGGGCCGCCGCCGCATCCGAGGCGGGTGAGACGTTCGGGCCGGACCCAGGCTAGTCCCCGTCGATGAGCCTCCCGAGCCCTCCGACGTGATCGAGGATCGACCCCTCGCCCTTGCGGCGCCCGCCGGTCTGCGGCGCGGCCGCGTAGATCCGGCTCGCGAGACGGCTGAACGGCAGCGACTGGATGAAGACGCGCCCGGGACCGGTGAGCGTCGCGAAGAAGAGCCCCTCTCCGCCGAACAGCGCGGTCTTGATGCCGCCGACGAACTCGACGTCATAATGGATCTGCTGCTCGAACGCCACGAGGCAGCCGGTGTCGAGACGGAGTCTCTCTCCCGGAGCGAGATCCCGTGAGACCACGTGGCCGCCCGCGTGCACGAACGCGAGGCCGTCCCCGTGGAGCTTCTGCAGGATGAACCCCTCGCCGCCGAAGAGACCGGCCCCGATGCGCTTCTGGAAGGCGATGTCGACCGCCACTCCCTTCGCGGCGCAGAGGAACGCGTCCTTCTGGCAGAGCACGGTTCCGGCGTGCTGGGTGAGATCGATGGGGATGATCCGTCCGGGATAGGGGGAGGCGAAGGCGACCCTCTGCCGGCCGCCGGCCCCGTTCCCGAAGACGGTCATGAAGAGCGACTCACCGGTCAGCACCCGCTTTCCCGCCGAGAGCATCTTTCCGAGGAATCCCCTCTGCTGATCCTGGATGCTGCCGTCCCCGAAGATCGTCTCCATCTGGATGCCCGGGTCCATGTACATGAACGAGCCCGCTTCCGCGACCGTCGCCTCGCCCGGATCGAGCGTGATCTCGACGAACTGCATCTCCTCTCCGAAGATCTCGTAGTCGATCACGTCCGCGCGCGGGACGCCGAGCGCGGCCGGAGGCTGGGGAGGGGGTCCGCCGTCGCCGCCCGAGAAGGCGCCGAGCCTCTTCAACGGTTCCCAGTCCGCCATGCCGGCGGTGTAGACGTAGGTCTCGTCCGAGATCTCGTTGTTTCTCAGCTTCGCCTCGACCTCCGCCTTCGTGAACGGCCCTTCGTTCCGGCCCTCGATCGCGATGTACCAGGTGGCGTGGGGGTGCATGACTCTCCTCCCGTTGGGGGAACGGAAGCGCGCCGGCGCGGCGGGGCGCGCTCGCCGGACGCGCTCGCTCTTCGGGACATTCTAGACCAGGTCCGCGGGGTCGGGGATCGGGAATGCCCCGACCGCCGGTGACGGGCGCGCGGAAGGGACGAACGGGGTATGCTCCGCGGCAGATCGTGGGGGGTCGGATCACCGCGGGGCCGTCGGCACGCCCGTCGCGAAAAGGGGGCGCATGAACGTCGCCGTTCTCGGACCGAACAAGCCGTTCTGGGGAGCCCGCATCGTGCAGATTCCGTTCTTCCGGGCACTGCGCGAACGTCACCCCGGAGCCCGGGTGACCGTGATCACCCCGGTGGATGCGGGTGACTTCGTGGCCTGGGGTCTCGCCGACGGGGTGCTTCCCTACCGGCGTGGAGGAGGATGGAGGGGATGGGCGGGACCCCCCGTCGCCCTCCGCCGGGCCGCGCCCGACGCCGTCTACAATCTCCGCCGCTGGTCGGTGCCGTGCGGACTGGCCGCGACTCTCTCCCGGGGTCGGCGGGTCGGGTTCGCGGGAGGGCTCCGGGCCCGCTGGCTCGACGAGCGCGTCCGCTACGATTCGACGATCTATCTGGCCGCCCGCTACCTGAGCCTCGTGGAGGCGGGCGTGCGAGACGGCGCCGACGATCGCTCGATCCCCCTCTTCCGGAAGTGGGCGACGGAGCTCGTGGCCGCCCGGCCCGAATCCTCTCCGGACCGGACCGGACGGGTCGTGCTCTTTCCGGGGGCGGGAGAGCCCGCGAAGCGCTGGCCGGTCGATCGTTTCGTGGCGCTCGGCGCCTCCTTGACCGCCGAAACGGACACCGAAGCCACCCTCGTCATCGGCCCGGACGAGCAGGATCTTACCGTCCGCGTCGATCCCGGGCAGGGAGTGGAGATCGTCGTCGATCCCCCGATCGAGACCCTCCTGGCTCTCGTTCTCGACGCGGCGCTCGTCGTCTCGAACGACTGCGGGCCGTCCCACCTCGGCCAGCTCTCGGGCCGGCGCTTCCTCGGGCTCCATCGGACCGGCTGGAACACGGCCGAGGACTGGTTCCTCGACAAGAAGAACTCCGACCTGCTGCTGTCCCGGCCGGGGGAAGGAATGGAGTCGCTGACGTTCGACGAGGTCCTCGAACGGGCGCGCGCGCTCTTCGGGCTGCCGGACTACGCCGGCTCCTTCGTCCGGTTCTCGCGCCGGGAGGCCTCGACACCCAGAGCCCGCAGGAGCTGATCCGCCGTCCGCTCCCAGGTGAACTCGCGGGCCTTCGCCAGGCCGGCCGCGGCGATGCGCTCGCGCAGCGCGGCGTCGTCCATCATCCTCCGGACGCCTCGGGCCACGTGCCACGCGGTGCGGGGCACGACGAGGGCGGTCTCCTCCGCGATCGCGAAGTCCCGGGTACCGCTGGCGGTGCACACCACGGGAACGCCGCACGCCATCGCCTCGATCGTCGGGTTCGACCAGCCCGCCTTCCGCTCCGCGGAGACGAAGAGGTGCGCCGAACCGTAGACTCGACGGAGCCGTTCGCGGGGAACGTCGAGATCGAGTCGGAGACGCGCGCGGCATTTCAGCTCGGCCGGAATGCCGGCGGTGTGGTGGAGCGTCGTCGTGTCGAAGAGCGCGAGCTCGAGTCCCGAGCGGCGGCGCGCGAGGCGGTGGACCGCCTTCACGATGATCCGCGTTCCCTTGCGCCGTCGAGAGAAGCGTCCGTTCGCGACGACGCGGAAGCGCCCCGGGGGGAGCGGCTCTCTCTCGTCCGTCTCGGGAGGGCGAAACGTCTCGACGTTCACACCGCCGATCACGGGCACCGCTTCCACACCGTGAACGCGTCGCAGGCGGCGGACGAGACCCGACGAGTTCGCGAGCAGACCGATCTCTCCTCTCCGCCCCGCGCGGGCGATGTCCCGCTCGGCCGCCGTCCTCTCCAAAATGAAGTAGAAGAACCGCCTCCCCGCGGGGAAGGCGAGGAGCTCGCGAAGGATCGACTGCTCCGACGCCAGCAGAATGTCGGGGGGATCGGCCGTGAGCTCGTCCCAAGTGGCGATCCGGCCGCGGTAGGCGAAGTAGTCGGGGGGCTCCCCCGTGCGGGTGGCGATCGTGAAGTCGTGCCCCCGGTCGGTCAGGATGTTCCCGAGCTCGAGATAGCGCAGGTTGCCCCCGTAGAGGCCGAGATGCGGAATGACGACCGCGATCTCCCGGCTCATGGCGCCCCCGGAATCCGACCCGGGCTCAGGTCAGACGAGTTCGATCTCCGGCATCGCGTCGAGAAGCCCCCGCTCGATCGCCCGGGCGTAAAGATGCCGGAGGGCGGCGACGCCGGTCTCTCCCATGTCGAGCGTGTCCTCGTTCACGTACATCTTCACGAATCGGCGCCCGACCTCGGGACCGATGCCGCGCCCGAACTCGAGCGCGTACGCGAGCGCCTCGTCCTCGTTCTCGAGGGCGTGGGCGATGGAGTCGCGCAGGGTCCGCGAGATTCGCTCCGCGGTCTCCCGCCCGAGGTCCTTCCGGACGAGATCGAGGCCCAGGGGGAGAGGAAGGCCGCCGGCGTCTCGTTCCCAGACCTCACCGTAGTCGAGAACCCGGTGCAACCCGTGCTCGCCGTAGGTGAGCTGTCCCTCGTGGATGAGAAGCCCCACGTCGGCACCGCCCTCCGCCACGACCGCCGGAATCCGATCGAAGTCGACGACCTCGCGCTCGACCGGGGGGGAGTAGATCGAGAGAAGGAGGTTCGCGGTGGTCCGGAGCCCCGGCACCGCGACCTTCCTTCCCTCGATCGCCGCGGCGTCCATCGGTTCGCGAGCGACGAGGACCGGGCCGTAGCCACGACCCATGCTCGCGCCGGTCCGCATGACCCAGTATCGATCGGCCACCTCCGGGTAGGCCGCGGCCGAGACCGCCGTGACCTCGAGCTCTCCGCGGCGCGCCCGAACGTTCAGCGACTCGATGTCCTCGAGAACGTGACGGACCTCGAGTCCCTCGATCCCCTCCACCTGCCGGGCGAGCGCGAAGAACATGAAGGCGTCGTCGGGATCGGGGCTGTGCCCGATGCGGATCATCATCGTCTCGGGAGTCACGGAACGTCCTCGGGGTTCGGGGAGCGCGGAAGCCGCGGGTCGCGGAACCGATCGCGGAGACGGGGAGTCTAGAAGAAGGGAGGAGCACCGGCAAGGGGCGCCGCCGGAGGAATCCGACCCTCTCAGCCGGCGGGCGCCGGGTCCTGCTCTTCGTCGTGGACGTCGACGAACGCGTTCCTCACCCGGTGTCGCCGGAGAAGCCGGAAGTACTCCCGCACGAACTCCTCGGCGTCCGCGACCGACTCGGAGTGAAAGATCCGCTGCCGCAGGCGCGCGCCGTAGGGGAGACCCCGCGTGAAGTATCCCGTGGCCTTCTTGATGCGCCCGAGGGTGATCTTCTCCATTCGCTCCTCGGTTCCGGTGAGCCCACGCCGGAGCTGGCGGAAGTAGCCCAGGACAACCTCCTCGCGCTCCTCCAGGGTCGGCTCCTCCGCCCTCTCGCCGGCCAGAGAGAGACCGATCTGGTGCAGCAGCCACGGGTTCCTCAGCACTCCCCGTCCCACCATCACGCCGTCCGCCCCGGACTGCTCGAGCGCGCGGTCCGCATCCTCGACGGTCAGGATGTCGCCGTTCACGAGCACCGGAACGTTCACCGCCTCCTTCACGCGGCCCACGAACGGCCAGTCGGCGCGGCTCCTGTACATGTCGGCGCGCGTGCGCCCGTGCACCGCGATCATCCGCGCCCCCGCCGCCTCCGCGAGCCCGGCCAGCTCCGGGGCGTTCCGGTGCCCGGAATCCCACCCCGTGCGCATCTTCACCGTGAAGGGGACTCCGGAGGGGGCGAGGGCCTCTCCGACCGCCCGGAAGATGTCGCCGGCCCGTTCGGGCTCCCGCATCAGGGCGCACCCGGCGCGGCCCGAGGTGACCGACTTGCTCGGACAGCCGAGATTGATGTCCACGAGATCGGCCCCGAGCTCGACGCAGTTCCGGGCCGACTCCGCCATACGCTCCGGGTCCCGACCGTAGATCTGGATCGCGACCGGATGCTCGTCCGGGTCGATCTCCGCTATCCTCCACGCCTTCGTGACGCTGCGGGTCATGGCCTCCGAGCTCACGAACTCGGTGACCGTCAGACCGCACCCCCCGAGGCTCCGGATGAGCCTCCGGAAGTCGCGATCCGTGATGCCCTCCATCGGGGCGAGCACGGTGGGGGGATCGATGCGGACGTCGCCGACCTGGAATCCCGTCACGGCTCCGACTCTCGCTCGGGGAAAGGGGGAGAGGTAAGAGGATACGGATTCGCCCGCGTCGCCGCCAGGGAGGGCCCGATCCGCCGTGCGGCCGGCCGCCGGGCCGCCGCCGGGGGGCCCGGACCGCGCTGGCCCGACCCCGGCCCCCCGATCCCCGCCGGTCAGCCTTCGGGCTCGTCGTAGAAGTCGAGGCGGTCGGCGGGCACGACGACCGCGGTCGCGATGTTCACGAGATGGGCCAGGATTCGCTTGTAGTGCCGGCCGGTCAGGACGAGAGCGACCGCCTCGGGGACCGGGTGATCGCCCGCGGCGATCTTCCGGATCGCCTCCTCGCAACGGCGCATCGTCTCCCGTCCCTCCCCGATCGCGGCGTGGGCCGCGTCCGCGTCGCTCGCCCGAAAGGCTCCGCGCACCGCGGGGAACAGCTCTTTGAGGCGGGTGCGGATCCCGTCGTAGTACCGATCGTAGACGGAGCGGTCGAATCCGCCGTCCCCGTGGATCTCGTGAACCTCGTAGAGGTTCTTCACGTAGTCTCCGATCCGCTCGGCATCCTTCACGAGCGTCGTGAGGATGAAGGCGGTCGGGATCTCGTGCTCGCTGGGGGAGGCGGCGAGATGGGCGATGATGAGCCGGCGAAGCCGTCGCTCGCGCGAGTTGATCTTGCGGTCCCGCCGGTAGAGCTCGTCCCGGATCGAGCGGATGTCTTCCTCGCCCACCATGCGATCCGCGCACAGGAGGAAGTTCCTTTCCGCCAGGTCGAGCATGCCGTCGAACTGCTCCACGACCTCGTCGGTCCAGTCGACCCCGCGGAAGAAGTTGGCCAGTGACTTGAACATATCGCGCCTCCCCGGAATCAGCCGCCCGAGAGAACCCGTTGCACGAAGATCACGGTGCCGGGCAGCAGGAAGAAGAGAAAGACGAGGTACAGGATCGGAACCACGCGGGACCTCATCGACAGATCCGCGAGCTTTCGGCCGAGATGAATCGGGATCAACCGGATCGCCCGGATCGGGTAGAGGATTCCGATCCCGGCGAGATTGAACAGAAGGTGCACCAGGGCGATGGTCACGGCGTCGCGGGTCCCCGCGGTGGACGCGAGAAGCGCGGTGACCGTCGTTCCGATGTTCGCCCCGAGGGTGATGGGGAAGGCGCCTTCCAGGGGGAGGATCCCCGCCCCGATCATCGGCACGAGCAGGGACGTCGTGATCGAGCTCGACTGCACGAGCACGGTGATGAACACCCCGATCAGGATCCCTCGGACCCCGCCCCCTCTCATCAGTCGGAAGAACGCTCCTTGGGCTCGCGAGAGGAAGAGATCCCTCATCAAGCGCGGCAGCCGGGCCAGAGCGGCGAAGATGCCGATCAGGGCCAGCGCCAGGGCGATCGTGCCGACGGCGGCATCGGGCAGGGACCAATTCTCGAGCCAGTGGATGACGAGCTTGGCGACCGGCTTCGTGATCGCCTTGACCGGGCTCGCGAACTCGACCTCGCCGGCTCCCACCAGGCGTTCCGACAGGAAGTCCGCCGACCCCGGGTCGCCTGCTCGAGCGGGAAGAGGATGATCAGGGAGAGCAGATTGAAGAAGTCGTGCATGGTGGCGCCGGCGAAGGAGCGCCGGAACTCCTCGCGCCGGTTGACCGCCGTCATGGCGACGATCGTGTTCGTCACCGTCGTTCCGATGTTGGCTCCCATGATGAGGGGAATCGCGTTCCGGACCGTGAGAGCCTCGGCGGCGACGAGCCCGACGACCAGGGAAGTCGTCGTCGAAGAGCTCTGGATCAGAGCCGTGGCCATCATGCCCACCATCAGCCCGATCACCGGTTCCGTCGTGCTCGTGATCAGGGCTTCGGAGAAGTCCTTCCCCAAGAGCTTGAAGGCGGCCCCCATGAGCCCGATGGAGACGAGAAAGAGATAGAGGAGAGCGGCCAAGAAAGCGGCGTTTCCTAGGCGCGAAAGAGGTGCTCTCACTTTCACCCTCTCATTCCGGCGCCGGGGCCGGAGGTTTCGTCGCGATGACGCAGTGGGCGATCTTCGCGGTCAGGGGTTTCAGGACCACCGGAGAGAATCCGAGCGACCGGAGCAGGGAGATGAACTCGTCGGGGGAGAGGAAGCTCTTCTTGGTCTGCCGGAGGTAGGCGTAGGCGGAGGGGCTGCGGGAGATCCAGCGCCCCACCCGCGGCAGGACGTGATCGAGGTAGAACCTCGCGAGCGGGTTCTCCTTCTTGCGAAAGAACTCCAGCACGACCATCCGGCCTCCCGGCCCGAGAACGCGATGGGCCTCGAGCAGTCCCTTCTCGAGGTCGGCGAAGTTTCGCACTCCGAATCCCACCGAGACGACGTCGAACCGCCCGTCCGGCTCGGGGATGTCGAGCGCGTCCCCCTCCCGGAACTGAACGCGGTTCGAGACGTGGCGGGCGGCGGCCTTCTGCCGCGCCCGGCGCACCATCTCGCCGCTGAAGTCCAGCCCGATCACCTCTCCCTCGAAGTCCGGATGGCGGACGAACTCGAACGCGAGATCTCCCGTTCCCGTGGCCAGATCGAGAACTCGCCGGGCTTTCGACGGGTTCGACGCCTGCACCGCGATCTTCCGCCAGGCGCCGTCCCGTCCGAAGGAGAGGATCCGGTTCAGCAGATCGTAGCGAGGGCTGATCTCGCTGAACAGGCGGGAGACCCGCTCCGGATCACGACGGAGAAGTTTCTCGTCGAGGCTCACGGGGTCTCCGCGGACGGAGGGACGGGTCGTCCGTCGAGGGTCTCCTCGAACCGGATGCCGCGCTCGGCGAGTTCGGCCAGAAGAGGGCCGGGAGGGACCATGCTCTCCGGGGTCCCGGCGCCCGGGCCGCGCGTCCGGCCCCTCGCCATCATCTGCGCGACGATCGAGGTCGGATCGGAGGTCGTCCGCATCATGGCCGAGCGTCCCCACTCGTCGGAGCGGCAGACGAGCTGGGCCCGGTAGGCCCGCGCCCGGCCCGACCGCTGCGCCCGCCCATCCACGCGTACGAGCACGACGTCCTCCCCGGTCGGGTTCAGGCGATCGGTGAGGAGGCGACCCAGGACCCGGCGCGGGGACACCGTCACCCCGTCGTCGGTGGTGACCGGATCGGAGCTCGTGAGCCCGAGATCGACGAGCAGGCGGAATCGCTCCGCGTGTCCCGGGTAGCGGATGGTCTTGTAGTCGAGATCGCGGACGCGACCCCGGTAGGTGAGGGGCATGCGCGAGGTGCCCCCCGACGTCTGGAACGCCTCCAACTCTCGGAAGGGCGCGGGGAACTCCAGCGTCTCCACCTCGGACAGTCCCGGCACCTCGACGATCTCGCCGTCGCGCAGGACGCGGCAGGGCTCGACGTACTCGTTGATCAGCCCCTCGACCGAGAACGTCAGCTCGTAGCCGAGCGGGGGCTTCGGGGAGAGGGGCAGACCCCCGACGCGAATCGAGATCCGCTCGATCTCTCCCTCGCCCAGGAGCTCGACGGCGCGGGCGGCGACCACGTTCGCCATGCCCGGGGCGAGGCCACAGTCGGGAATGAGCGTGACTCCTCGCGACCGCGCCCGGGCGTCGAGCGCAAGCTCCGCGTCGACCGAGAAGATGTTGCCCCCGAGATCGCAGAAGTGGGTGCCCGCCTCCACCGCGGCCCGCGCGAGCTCCGGGTTGAACCAGTACGGCACGGCGGAGAGACAGGCGTCGTGTTCGGCGAGAAGACCGTCCAGGGCGGGATCCTCCGGGAGAAGCACGGTCCGCGCGTGGACCGAGTCGGTCCGGAGGGCCTTCCGGATCCGGTCCCGAGCCTCCGTGAGCCGCTTCGGATCCTGATCGGCGAGGGTCACGACCTCGACTCCCGGGCTCCGGGCGAGATCGAACGCCGCCGCGTACCCCATCCGACCGGAACCGATCACCAGGACCTTCATGCAAGCCCCCGAGGGTCACGGCTCCCGCCTTTCCCGGTCCGGGCGCGGGAGGGAAGGGGAGCGCGAGAATCGCGGGCGGAGTCTGCCAGAGGGCGCACGACGGCGCAAGGGGAGGAGCTACCGAGAACATAGCCAGAAGTGATAATCGGGAGAGGCCGAGGGTCGGTCGATCCTCTCCGCAATCGCCCGCCGGGAGCGGGATGCTCGGAGATTCCGGGAAACCCGGGGACGGAAACGCGGTTCGCTCCGGCAACGGTGAAGCCGTGTGATGTCTTCGGGAATTGGCGGGAAAGAACGGTTGACCTTCAAAATGCTGAGGAGTATCGTGCCCTCCGCCACAAGATCTAGTGACGCTCTCCTGTACCCCCGGAAGCGGACGTCTGTCCGATCGCTCACGGGAGTGACGTGGCCGGGGACGGGGCTCCCACGCGAGCTTGCGGCGAGGCGAGGTAGGCCGGACGGGTTGCGAAGGACCTCTCCGGGTGAACTCCCAGCAAGAACGTCAATCGACGGCCGTTACCCCGGACCCCGAGTCGACGACCCCGACCGCCGGACCGCGCTCGGAGCCGACGACCCCGGACGGGCCGCTTCCGGCCCTCAAACGCTCGCCGAACGACGCACATCAGCAAGAACACGCACCGGATCTCCGGGACGCCGTCACCGGCGGCCCGTCTGATTTCCGGCTCGTCCGCACGGAAAACACAAGCGTAAGTGCCGAAGGGGGATGCAGATGAGTGGTGCGGGGATCCTCGGCAAGTCAGGGACAGAGGGCCGCGGGGCTGGTGCTCGTGCAGATGATGGGTGGAGTGGAATTGTGAGCGCGGACGCCGAGAACTCTGGTCCCGCGCCCTCGTCCCTCACGCGTCGCTTCTCGACCGACGGCGTCGATCCGTTCGAACAGGTCGCCATGGATGTTCGCCGCTCGATCATCACGAATCCGGACGGTTCGATCGTCTTCGAGATGGACGGTGTCGAGGTTCCGAGCGAATGGTCGCAGCTCGCGACCGACATCGTGGCCTCGAAGTACCTCCGGAAGGCCGGAGTCCCCGACGGTGGCCGCGAGCGATCGGTCAAGCAGCTCATTCGCCGGATCGTGCGCACGATCCGCGCCGCGGGCGAAGACCTGGGCGGCTACTTCGAGAGCCGCGACGAGGCCGAGATCTTCGAGGCCGAGCTGACGACTCTTCTTCTTTCGCAACGCGGTGCCTTCAACTCGCCGGTCTGGTTCAACCTCGGGTTGTTTCACGAGTACGGAATCGACGGATCGGGCGGAAACTTCGCCTGGGATCCCGACACCGACACTTTCGTCGAGACACCGGACGCCTACAGCCGTCCCCAGTGCAGCGCGTGTTTCATCCAGTCGGTCGAAGACGACCTGATGTCGATCTTTCAGCTCATCAAGAACGAGGCGCGCCTGTTCAAGTACGGGTCCGGCACCGGAACCAACTTCTCCACGCTGCGGGGCTGCACGGAAAACCTGTCCGGAGGCGGCACGAGCTCCGGTCTCATGTCCTTCCTCGAGGTGTTCGATCGGGCGGCGGGGGCGACGAAGTCCGGCGGCACGACACGCCGCGCGGCCAAGATGGTCTGCCTCGATCTGGACCATCCCGAGATCGTCGAGTTCATCGAGTGGAAGGTCCGCGAGGAGAACAAGGCCCGGGCCCTGATCGATAACGGGTACTCCTCCGACTTCAACGGGGACGCGTACCGCACCGTCTCGGGTCAGAACGCGAACAACTCGGTGCGGGTGACGGACGAGTTCATGCGGTCGGTCGAGGGTGACGAAGAGTGGAGGACGATTCGCCGCACCGACCGAAAGGTCGATACGACGTACCGGGCTCGCGAGTTGATGGAGAAGATCGCCCGTTCCGCGTGGAAGTGCGCCGAGCCGGGCGTCCAGTTCGACAGCACGATCAACGCGTGGCACACCTGCAAGGCCTCCGGGCGGATCAATGCGTCCAATCCCTGCTCCGAGTACATGTTCCTCGACGACTCCGCTTGCAACCTCGCCTCGCTCAATCTCGCGAAGTTTCTCGATGGAGACGGCACGTTCGACGTGGAGGGATTCCGGCACGCGATACGGGTGTTCATCACCGCCATGGAGATCCTGGTCGATCTCAGCTCGTATCCCACCGAGAAGATCGCTCGGAACTCCCACGACTTCCGGACTCTCGGGCTGGGCTATGCGAATCTCGGGTCACTGCTCATGATCCTGGGCGTGCCGTACGACAGCGAGGAAGGCCGGGCCGTCTGCAGTGCGCTCACCGCGATCCTGACGGGACACACCTACCGCGTGTCGGCGGAGATCGCGTCCCGCAAGGGGCCGTTCCCCGCGTACGCGTTCAACGCCGAGTCCATGGCCAAGGTGATGCGCAAGCACCGGGACGCGGCGGAGTCGATTCCCGCCCTCGGGTCCTCCGACCTGCAGGCCGCCGCCCGGCAGGACTGGGCGGCGGCCATCCGCTTCGGCGACGAGTTCGGCTATCGGAACGCCCAGACCACGGTACTGGCTCCGACCGGGACGATCGGCCTCCTCATGGATTGCGACACGACCGGAATCGAGCCCGACTTCGCTCTCGTGAAGTTCAAGAAGCTCGCCGGAGGCGGGTACTTCAAGATCGTGAACAACTCGGTGGAGGCCGCGCTGCGGACCCTCGGCTATTCCGAGGATCAGATCGCCGACATCGATCAGTACCTGCGCGGGACGATGACCCTCGAGGGCGGGCCCGGCATCAACCACGACACGCTGCGGGAGAAGGGGCTCGACGAGGTGGACGTGCGAAAGATCGAAGGCATGCTGGGCGGCGCCTTCGATCTCGAGACCACGATCACGCCGGCGGCGCTCGGCGAGTCCGCGATGAAGAGACTCGGCATTCCGCGGGAGCGCTGGTCCGCACCCGGATTCCGCCTCCTGCGCGAGCTCGGGTTCTCCCGTTCCGTGATCGACCAGGCGACCGACGTCATCTGCGGGCGGATGACCGTGGAAGGCGCGCCCCACCTCGCCGAGGAGCACCTGGCGGTGTTCGACTGCGCCTGCCGTTGCGGTCGGCACGGCAGCCGCTTCATCGAGCCGCGGGGGCATCTCCGCATGATGGCCGCGGCTCAGCCGTTCATCTCCGGGGCGATTTCCAAGACGGTCAACGTCCCCAAGGAGACCACGGTCGAGGAGATCGCGGATCTCTACCACTTCGGGTGGGAGCTGGGCCTCAAAGCCCTCGCGGTCTATCGGGACGGGTGCAAGCTCAGCCAGCCGCTGTCGACGTCGTCCAAGGACGGAGACGTGAAGGAGTCCGAGAAGGGGAAGGATTCCGACGTCGATGCGGCGGTGCGCGAGGCCGTCGCCCGGGCGGAGAGGGAGCGGAGGCCCCGGCGGGTCCGGCTGCCGAAGAAGCGCACCGGCTTTACTCAGGAGGCCCGCATCGGCGGCCACAAGGTCTACCTGCGAACCGGCGAGTACGAGAACGGCAAGCTGGGTGAGATCTTCATCGACATGCACAAGGAGGGCGCCGCGTTTCGGAGCATGATGAACTGCTTCGCGATCGCGGTCAGCCTCGGGCTCCAGTACGGCGTACCCCTGGAGGAGTTCGTCGAGGTCTTCACGTTCACGCGGTTCGAGCCGCACGGCTCGGTGATCGACTACCTGTTCCGGGTGCTGGCGATGGAGTACCTGGGCCGGCACGAGCTCGTCCAGGTTCCTCCGACCGCGAGCCACGATCGGATCGAGCGAGGCGGGGTCTCCCCGAAGGGGGCGGCCACCGTCTCCGCGCTGGAAGAGGAAATGGTCGTCGACGGCGATCCGGCCGACCCCGATCCCGACCCGGACTCGGTGTCTCGGGGAAACACTCCCGACCCGCTCGAGACCGAGGCGGATCCGGGGGAGGGGACGGATGCCCAGGAGAGCTCGGACTCGGACCAGAGCGCGTCCGGCAACGGGAGCGGGTCGTCGAACGCCCCGCAGGTCATCGCCCCGGTTGCCGATCAGCTCTTCGCGGTGAGCCGAGACGCCCCGTTCTGCGACATCTGCGGTCACCTCACCGTCCGCAACGGGGCCTGCTACAAGTGCCTCAACTGCGGGAGCTCGATGGGCTGCTCCTAGCCCGGGCTAGCCCGCATTTCTCACCGGGCTCGTCGCGCGGCGAGCGAGATCTCCTCGATCACCTCGCGATCCCGCTCACGAGCGGGGAGGGATCCTCGCGCATCGCGCGGAGGAGCGCGGGCAGAGCCTTCGGATCTCCGCGATTCCCGAGGGCGACGCAGACGTTGCGCAGGAAGCCGTCGCGCCCCGCCCTCCGGATCGGGCTCCCCCGGAACCGGTCCCGAAACTCGTTCTCGCCGAGCGCGAGAAGCGATACGAGATCCCCCGCGAGTCGATCGGGGTCGAGAGTGAACCGCCTCTCCTGCGTGGGGGGGGCGAAGCGGTTCCAGGGGCAGACGTCCTGGCAGATGTCGCAGCCGAAGATCCACTCGCCCACTCCCGGCCGCAACTCCCGCGGAACGGCGCCCCGGTGTTCGACGGTGAGATAGGACAGACACCGCCGGGCGTCCACCTCCCGCGGCCCGACGATGGCCGCCGTGGGGCACGCGTCGAGACACGCGACGCACTTCCCGCAGTGGTCGACGGGCGACTCGGCGTCGGGGGGAAGCTCGAGATCGGTCACGAGCTCCGAAAGGAAGAAGAACGAGCCGCGATCCCGGACGATCAGGTTGCTGTGCTTCCCGATCCAGCCGAGACCGGAGCGCTCCGCCCACTCCTTCTCCAGGACGGGCCGCGAGTCGACCGCGACACCCACCCGGCATCCGGGCGACAGCGCCTCGAGATACCGTGCGAGCTTGCGGAGCCTCCGGCCGAGGACGTTGTGATAGTCCGCCCCCCAGGCGTAGCGGGAGATCCGGCCGACCCATCGCTCGGCTCCGGGCGGGGGATCGCTCCGGTAGTGGGTCAGGAGGCTCACGATCGAGCGGGCACCGTCGAGGAGCGCGCGGGGGTCGGTCCGGCGCTCCACGGCCCGGGCCATCCAGTCCATGGTCCCGTGCCGACCCGCGGCGAGCCAGCGCCGGAGATGGCGCGCGTCCCGGCAGGGGCCGGCGGCGGCGACGCCCGCCCGATCGAACCCCAGACGGCGGGCCTCCTCGAAGAGCCTGGCTCGCAACTCCGTTCCTCGCATGGGCCCATTCTATCCCGGCTCCCCGTGTTGGTCCCGACCGGGCGCGAGCGGTATCTTTCGCCATTCAGGAGCACCGAGCATGAGTGCATTGCCGGATCGACTGGGGGTCGTTCCTCTTCCCCACATCGTCCTGTTTCCCGACACCCGTCTTCCCCTCCACGTCTTCGAGCCCCGCCACTGCGCTCTGGTCCGGGATGCGGTCGAGGGGACCCGCGCGATGGTCGTGGCCGTTCTCGAAGAGGGAGAGGGGGGCGTGGAGGCCGGCTCGATCGGCGTCCACCCGGTCGCATGCACCGGTCGGATCATGGATCACGAGTCCCGTTCGGACGGAAGCGTGGACCTCATCCTGCGCGGGGAGGAGGTCGTGGACATCGCCGGATTCGTGTCCCTGGATCCGTTCTACGTCGCGCGCATCCGGGCCCGCGAGGAGAAAGGCTGTTTCGCGAAGGAGGCCGGCCACGCCGAGCGGATGGACGAGCTTCTCCAGCTCTTCGAAAGAGTCTGTCCCGGAGCCCTCGAGTCGCTGCGCGATCGGCTCTTCGGCGATCCGAACGAGGACGGAGGGCTGGAGCTTCTCCACACGATCGCGATGCACCTGCCGGTGAGCCTCAAGCGCAAGCTCGAC
>JALGZR010000185.1 GCA_025774805.1 bacterium | reverse complement strand
TTGATCTCCGCGGGAGAGGACTCGCTGACCTTCACGGGGATGACTCACCTCGACGACGTCGTGGACGGATTCGGGTTCGCGATGGCCGACAGCACCGTGCTCTCACTGAGCGTCACCACGGACTCCATCGGGGACGTTCCACCGTCGGGCACGGGAGACGCGACGGTGGTGTTCGACGTGGCGAGCTCCGCTCAGGACGAGCGGATCGCGTACGTGGATCTGGAGTACACCTCGACGTCGGGCGGTCCCTGGACGGCGGAGGTACCGGTGGTGTTCGCGGCGCCGTCGTTGGAGGCGTACGTCTTCGCGCTGGACGACACGAACAATCCGCCGGTGTCGGGTGACGGTGACGGGGTGGCGGAGGTGGGAGAGACGGTACGGATCACTCCGACGGTGCTCAACCGGGGCTCGGGCGAGGCGGGAGGGGTGACCGGATCGGCGTCCGCGACGACGGGAATCACGTTCATCGACTCCGGCGACTCCTACGGCGACATCGCGAGCCTGATGGAGGCGTCGGGGACCGACGGCTACGTGCTGACCCTGGACGACTTGTCCGCCGTGGAGTTCGACCTCGTCGTGACCGACGACATGGGTCGCACGTGGCCGAAGACGATCGACTTCGTGGCCCCGGCGGCTCCCGAGAGCCTGAGATTCCTCTCGAGCTCCGACGTGATCGACCTGTTCTGGTCGCCGAACGTCGAGTCGGACCTGGCCGGGTACCTCGTGTACCGGAGCGACTCCAGCGGGACCGGCTTCGAGCGACAGAACTTCGAGCTTCTGCGGACCGGAGCCCGGTTCGCGGACGAGGGGCTCGCCATCGGATCCCAGTTCTACTACAAGGTCGCGGCGGTCGATTCCTCGGGAAACGAGGGCCCCGCCTCCGCGGAGCTGATGGCCTGGGCCACGATGCCCCAGGTGGCGGGCTGGCCGCAGTTTGCGGGCAACAACGTGTACGCCTCCATCCTGATCGCCGACGCGGACGGCAATGGAACGGGCGAGGTCTACGTCGGGTCCAAGGACTACAACATGTACGGCTGGGACTTCGACGCCTCCCCGCTCTCTGGATTCCCCATTCAGACCCAGAACCAGATCTGGGCGACCGCTGGCGCGGCGGACATCGACAAGGACGGAGACCAGGAGATCTTCTTCGGATCCAGGGATTCCCGATTCTATGTCGTCCATCACGACGGGGAGCCCGTGTACAACGACGACATCGTCTTCCTCGATCTCTATCTCATCGGCTCGGACTACCAAATTCGCTCGGCCACCACTCTGGCCGACGTGGACAAGGACAACGAGCTGGAGTTCCTGTTCGGCATCGACATGGGGGGCCTGTACGCGTTCAACCACGACGGGACGCCGCTGGCCGGCGCCGACTCCACGGGGCTTCTCTATACCGCCCCGCCGGGGAACACGACCGCCCGCGTCTGGGGCGCGATCGGGGTCGCGGATCTCGCGAACGACAGCACCCGCGAGATCGTCTTCACGAGCTTCAACCACCGGCTCTACGTCATCGACACCGACGGGAACGATCTGCCCGGCTTCCCGAAGACGGCCGGCGAACAGTTTCAGTCGGGGCCGGCCCTGGGTGACCTCGACAACGACGGAACGCTGGAGATCGTCGTCGGGAACAACGACAACAACCTCTACGCGTACAACCACGACGGCAGCGACTACGGAGTGGGGTTGAACGGCGTCATGGCGACCCTGCCTGATGACATTCGCTCCATTCCGGCGCTCTGCAACCTCGACGGGGATCCGGAGCTGGAGATTGTGGTCTCCTGTCTGGACGGACACCTCTACGCCTTCAATCACGACGGGACCGGATTCCTGAACCCGGGCGGTCTGTTCGTCTTCATCGACGCCAGCCTGGGAATCTCGGCGAGTCCGATCGTGGTCGACGTGGACGGCGACTCCGACTTCGAGATCCTGGTCGGCCACCGCAACGGGAGCTTCTACGGCTTCCACCACGACGGCTCCGGGGTCCTGGGTCTGCCGATCCCGACGAACTTCGGCATCTACTCCACGGCGGCGGCGGCCGACATCGACAACGACGGAGACGTCGACGTGGCGTTCGCCTCGTACGATCAGACCGTGAACGTCATCGACTTCCCCGGGGCTTCCACCCCGGCGGCCTACGAGTGGGCGACCTACGCCGGGAGCAACTACCGCCCGTCGGTTTACGGAGAGATGATGCCGTATCAGATCGGGGTCGATCCGGCGCAGAGCCCGGTGTTCTCGTTCTCCCTCGCCCAGAACGCGCCCAACCCGTTCGCCGGCGGAACGACGATCCGCTACACTCTGCCGACGGACGGGCGCGTCCAGCTCCGGATCTTCGACGTGACCGGTCGCCTGATCCGGACCCTGGTGAACGGGCCGGCGGAGGCCGGACCGAACCGGGTGGTCTGGGACGGCCGGGATCACGAGGGACACAAGCTCTCGTCGGGCGTCTACTTCTACCGCCTCGAGAGCGGGACCGAGGCGGCCACGCGAAAGGTCCTGCTGTTGCGATGAACGCGCGGCCCGCGCCCGGCGCCGCCCCCGCGCGGCTTCGTCCCGGAGCGGGCACGACTGGAAACAGCGATGAAGGCCGGGGCCGGCGCCCCGGCCTCGCCTCTCATCCGCACGACTCAGCCGCGTGACGGCCCCTTCTCGGGATTCCCGGCGCGGTGATGCTCCTCGTCCCGGATCTCCCGGCGGAGGAGCTTTCCCACCTTCGACTTGGGCAGCATGTCGCGGAACTCCAGG
>JALGZR010000184.1 GCA_025774805.1 bacterium | reverse complement strand
CCCCGCTCTGACCGTGGCAAACGTGATTCTCAATCGGGGTCACTCGAGCCGCATCAACCGCGCCCTGATCGACCGAAAGATCGCCCGCAGGGTCCTCTCCAACGTGATCCACCCCGGCGAGCGCGACCCGAACCTCTTCTACTTCGAGATCTACCCGCAGGCACCTTTCACGGTGAAGGAGGCGGAGGAGGCGCTCTACGCCGAACTGGAGCGGCTCAAAACCGAGCCGGTCACCGAGCAGGAGATGGAGAGGGCTCGGGCCTACCTGGAGACGAACTTCGTGCGCGAGTTCGCCGACAACCTGGACGCCTCCATCAAGCTGGCTTACGACGAGGCGATCCTCGGAAGCTGGACGGATCGGGTCGAACAGATCGTCGCGACCGGCGGCGTGACGGCCGAGGAGATCCAACAGGTCGCCCGGAAGTACTTGAGGAAGAGCAACCGAACCGTGGCCTACCTGGTGAAACCCGAACCGGAAGAGACGAGCGAGGATCACGCGGAAGCAAGTTCCCCGCAGTAGACGGGAGGAACGGAGGAGAGTCCGATGTTAAGGAATGACATGAGGCGGTCGGCGATGGCGATCCCGTTCTTCGCTGTTCTGTTCGTCCTCGGTGCGGGGAACGTTTTCGCCCACCAGGCGAAGGAGGACTGGAAAGACCTGGACATCCCACCGATCGAGGTTCGGAAGATCGTGCCCCACACGGACACTTTGGAGAACGG
Organism: bacterium; assembly: GCA_025774805.1. Classification (GTDB taxonomy): domain Bacteria; phylum ARS69; class ARS69; order ARS69; family ARS69; genus JALGZR01. The sequence continues at coordinate 2,032 of JALGZR010000184.1, read as the reverse complement.
CCTCCGCCTGTTCGTTCTCGAAGACGACCGCCTCCCCCTCGTGGACATCTCGGTGATGGTCAAGGTGGGCGCCATGTTCGAGCCGGCGGACATGGCCGGGCTGGCATCACTCACCGGAAGGGCCATGCGCACGGGAGGGACGAAGAACCGCTCCTGGGCGGAGGTGGACGAGGCGATCGACGCCATGGCCGCGCGCTTCCGCACTTGGATCGCGACGGAGTCGGGCGGCGCCTATCTGAACGTTCACTCGAGGAACCTCGGGGAGGCGCTTGAGATCCTCGCCGACGTGCTCCGCCATCCCGCCTTCGACGAGGAGAAGGTGGAGGTGTCCCGGGCCCAGATGCACGAGGAGATCCGGCGCCAGAACGACGACCCGGTGAGGATCGCCGTTCGCGAGACCATGAAGGTTCTCTACGGGGCCGATCACCCGCAGGGGCGCCACCCGACGCGAGAGAGTCTCGACCGCATCGACCGGAGCGCCCTCCACGACTTCCACGAGCGCTACTTCGCGCCGAACAACGTATGGCTCGGCATCGCGGGCGACGTGACGCCGGAGGCGGCGCGCGAGGCGGTGGAGGAGGTCTTCGGCTCGTGGGAGCGACGGGCACTCGATCTGCCGGCCCCGGTTGGAGTGAGCGCATCGCGCGACCCGGTGATCGTCTTCGCGCAGAAGGAGACCGAGCAGACCACAATCGCCGCCGGGCACCTCTCGCTCCGGGAGAGCCACCCCGACCGGTACAAGCTCCAGATGGTCGACCATGTCTTCGGCGGCGGCGAGCTCGGAACGACCCGCCTGTGGGACCGGATTCGCCGCTCCGAGGGACTCGCCTACATGACATTCAGTCTGTTCGATCCGGGGAGGCTCTCCGACGGCCGGCTCCTGGCGGTGGCGGTCACCCAGGGGCCCGCGTCCGGCAAGGTGATCCGCATCCTCATCGAGGAATTCGAGAGGATCCACGAGGAGCCGCTGACCGAGGAGGAGCTCGCCCTCGCCCAAAGCACGCTCCTCAACCAACAGGTCTTCGATTATGAGGATCCCGAGAGGGTCGTCCGGCGGATGCTGCAGCTCGACTACTTCGGGCTGCCCGCCGACCACTACGAGAAGGCGATCTCGGAGTTCCAATCGGCCTCGCGGGAGGAGCTCCACCGGGCGGCGCGGGAGCACGTTCACCCCGATCGGTTGCGGCTCGTCGTCGTGGGGGACGAATCGAAATTCGACCTGCCGCTCGCCGATCTCGGCTACGACATCATGCGGATCGAGCTCGAATAGGCGGTGACTGAACTTCCGTCGAGTGTCGCTCGGGGGAGAGGGTGGTGTGCCCCCCCTCAGGGGGCTAGAAAACGGGGGAGCTGCTCCGGGGTGAGAGGGTGGTGTGCCCCCCCTCAGGGGGCTAGAGAAGGTTAAGCCCCCTGTGGGGGGGCACACCACCCTCTCACCCCAAGAGGCTAGAGAAGGTTAAGCCCCCTGAGGGGGGGCACAACACCCTCTCACCGCGAGTGTCAGGGAGTGGCCGGGCCGCCCGAGTCGCTCCGGGCGAGGATTTCGCTCACGGCTCCGCCGATCTTCTCAAGCCCCTCTACGTCGGCGGGCGCGAAATCGTCCAGCCTGTGGCTGTCCACGTCGAGCACGCCCCAGACGGCTCCGTCGGATCGGTGCAGGGGGACCACCACCTCCGAACGGGAACGCGGGTCGCAGGCGATGTGGCCCTCGAAAGCGTGGACATCGGCGACCACTCGTGTCTCGTCCCGGTCCCACGCGACGCCGCAGACCCCCCGGCCGCGGGCGATCCGCACGCACGCCGGAGGGCCTTGGAAGGGGCCGAGCACCAGCTCCTCGCCGACCACCCGGTAGAATCCGAGCCACGAGAAAGGGAGTCTCTCGATGAGAACGGCAACGATGTTGGCAAGGTTCGCCACCCAGTCCCGCTCACCCTCGGTGACCGCCCGAATCTCCCGCAGAGCCGCTTCGTACGCTTCGTGTCGTTCTTCCGTCATGTGATAACCGGTGTCGTCCCGATCTACAGCGTATCCT
>JALGZR010000018.1 GCA_025774805.1 bacterium | reverse complement strand
GCGGCGCGTTCAGGCGCCAGGCGTCGTCTTGTTGATGATCTACCTCATCCTGGTGGCCGGCGGGCTGATCTGGAGTCTCCTGCAGGTCTGGCCGGGGCTCACCGCCGAGGACCGGAAAACACTGCCCGAGGCCGCGCAGGTGATGCTGTTCGGCCGTCCGCTGATCCGCGACTGGGAGACCCTGCTTCTGAGCGCCGTGGGACTGGCCGGCGCGCTCGGCGCCACGGTCCACACCCTGCGGTCCTTCTACTGGTACGTGGGCAACCGGAATCTCCGGCTCAGCTGGATCCCGCTCTACCTGCTTCGACCGTTGGTCGGAGCAGCCCTGGCGATCGTCTTCTTTCTGATCATCCGCGGGGGGTTCTTCTCTCCCGGCACCGACACGAGTCAGGCGGTCAGCCCCCTGGCCTTCGTGGCCCTCGCGGGCCTGGTGGGGATGTTCTCGGAGCAAGCTGTCCTCAAGCTGAAGGAGATCGCGGAGACGATCTTCGTGGGGGCGGGGAAAGGGGAGGACGCGAAGCCGCAGGAGACGGAAGAGGAATAGGACAAGCAGGGGAACCGTACGCCTTCGGTGTCGCCGATTGTCGGGCGGGCGGAGTGGACCCGGCCGACGCGCGAGCCCGCGCGTGACGCTACCCGTCGAGCGCCGCCCGCCCGGGAGGGATGTCGAAGCGATCGCCCGTCCGGCAGTAGGAGAAACCTCCCATCCGGCCGATCGCGTCGAGGACCTCGGGGTCGATCCGGTGGCGATCGTCGATCGCGCTCTCGACGACGTGGATCCGGACGACCTCACCCAGAACCAGATTTCCCCCCAGGGGGCTTCCGGGGTTCGTGCGGATCACCTGAAGCGTCCGGCACTCGAAGGCGAGAGGCGATTCGGCGACGCGGGGCGGACGGACCCGACCGGAGGGCGCCGGGGTGAGCCCCACGAGCTCGAACTCGCTCTCGCCGTACGGAAGCGCCTCGGCGGCGGCGGCCACCTGGCGCGCGTAGGGACGGGACGCGACATTCACGACGAACTCCCCCGTGCCTCCCTCCTCGTGCGGCTTGGCGTTGCGAAGCGTGTCCTTCTCGGATCCGTCGGCCGTGTTGGCCGGGCAGAAGGCCAGGGTCATCGGATCGGATCCGACCCCGCAGAAGAACGAATACGGCGCGAGGTTCGCTTTGCCTCCGGGGGACACGGTCGAGACGAAGGCGATCGGCCGGGGCACGATGCCCCCGATGAGGAGCTTGTAGCGCAGGATCGGCTCGAGGGCGGACGGGTCGATCTCCATGGCCGGAGTCTACTCGACGCCTCCGTTCCGCGCCACCGGCCGAGCTTCCCCGTCACTCCCGCAGCTTCACCACCTTCACCGTCTCCTCGTTCCCGTCCGCGGCGACCCGACAGAAGTAGACGCCGGAGGGAACGACACGCCCCGCCGCATCCCGGCCGTCCCACCGGATGGAGCGCCGACCGGCGGGGACCGAGCGCTCGACGATCGTCCTTACCGCGCGTCCCGCGACGTCGTAGACCCGGAGTCGGACGGGGGAGTCGACGGGGATGTCGTATCCGATCTCCGCCACCGAGCGGAACGGATTGGGTCGGCTCGGGTACACGCGAAACCGGGAGGGGCGCGGACCCGGTGCCGGGACCGTCCCGGTCACGACACAGGAAGAGCCGAACGCTCCGATCACTTCACAGATTCGACCCTCCGCGATGCGGTCGGGGAGACAAGGGGACTCGGCGGCAACGTGGAAGTCGAGCGTCTCCGGATCGCAGAACATGGGATCGGCGCAGAGATTCCCACTGATGTTCGCCATGCCCTCGATGCAGCCGATCCAATCCCCGCCGGCGTTTCCGTAGACGTCGCAACAGGCGAGGTCGATCGAGATCTCACCGGGCAACTCGGGACCGGATACTCCTTCCCCTTGGGGAGAGAACGCGACGATCGTACGCGCCAGGGAGAGCGAAGTTCCGGGCTCGAGGTCGACTCCGCCTCCGATCGGCGCGGAATTCCCCGACAGGGTGCAGCCGGTGAGCTCGAGTTCCCCGGTGGACCGGCCGCACACGGCCCCTCCTGCCCAGACGGCTTCGTTCGCCACGAACAGGCAATCGAAGACCTGCACCCGGGCGCAGTCCGAGACGTTCACCCCGCCTCCGCCCAAACTCGCGAAGTTCTCCAGAAACAGACACTCCCGGATGACCGGCTGCGAATCCCAGCAGCCGATGGCCCCGCCGCCCCAGGGACTCGACTCGTTGGCCTCGAACGCACAATCCTCCAAGATCGGTTTGGACCCCGGGCCGGCGTGGACGCCGCCCGAGGTCTCCGCCGTGTTCTGATCGAAGGTGCATTCGATCAGATGGGCGTACGACCTTTCGAGGTACATGCCTCCGCCGGTCGTGGAGGTGTTCCCCTTGAATCGGCATCGGGTGAGCATCGAAGCGTCCTCGTCCCACGAGTACATCCCGCCGGCACCCGCCCCCGAGGAGTTCGAGAGGAACCCGCAATCCGTGAAGAGAACGCTCGAGGCCATCGCAAACACACCCCCGCCGTCCCCCGGGTATTCCGTCGAGAAGGCGGAGTTGCCGGAGAACAGGCAGTTCGACACGGTGCCGGTGGTCTGCTCACAGTGGATTCCACCGCCGGCCGCCCAGAAGGTGTCGACGGCGGCGTTTGAAGTGAAGGTGCAGTCGATCACCGTCAACGTGGACCGAGCGCCATGAAGTCCCGCGCCGAGCCGGGCGCGGTTCGCGATGAAGGCGCAGTTCGCCACTTCGATTTCGGAGTCCGTGCACCGAACTCCACCCCCCCGGTTCGCGAGCCATGACCAGTCCGGCTCTCCCCGGGTGAACGTCAGCCCTTCGATCTTCGTCGGAGCGATGATGTCGGCGCAATCGAGACACCTTCCCTCGTATTCCGCGTCGATCACCACGCACTCGGGCTCACCCGTCTCGCCTCTCAACGTGATCTCGGACTTCATGGCGATGTCGTGCTCGAGGTACGTACCGCAGGCGACCAGTACGGTGTCGCCGGCGGCGGAAGAATCGATTCCTGCCTGGATCGTGGGGCAATCTCCGGAACCGTCCGGCAGGATGTGCCACGTGCGTGCGGAAGACGAACAAACAAACGCGTACGGGGCGACGGTGAGCATCGCCCGTAGAACGAGTGAGTTCATGGTCGAGCCCTCCGGCGACGAGGAGACGACAAATGTGAAGGGGAATTCAATGCCGGATGACAGGCAGTGCAATGATATCTGTCACATTTCGAAGGGGGTTGAGGAGTGAGGGAAGGGGGGATTCAAAGTCATGTCTGCGAGCTACCACGGGGCGCCCGATCTCAACCGATTGCCGGCTAAGTGGTTGCGGCCGAGGAACGAGGGCGGGAGGTCACATCTCGCAGAACCGGATCCTGCCCTTCATCCGGAGGGGGCGGACACGCCCGTGCGGCGACGGAGCATCCAGACCACGCCGATCCAGCCCACGATCGAAAGCGCCCCGAGAGCGGAGAATCCTCTCGGGCGGTACATCCATTCGACGTCGTGGGCTCCCGCGGGGACCCGAACGGCCATGAAGTCGGAGAGGTAGGGCTCGACGTCGGCGGGCTCGCCGTCCACCGTGACCCGCCAGCCGGGATCCCTGGACTCGGTGAGCGCGACGCGCCCCGGGCTCTCGGACCGGGACTTTAAGAGCCAATACCCGGGACGCCGCCCGCGGATGTCCACCGTCCCCTCGTCGCGCGCGGTCTGAATGGACTCGAGCCATCCCCGGACGAACTCTCCGTCCCAGGGGATTCCCTCGACGTCGGGTTCGCGCCCCCCCCAGTGGGCGATCGGAAGCGGATCTTCCGTTCGCGCGAGCGACACCGGGCCCCCGGAGAGCGTGGTGTGGACCGGATCCCCGGTATTCACCGCGCCCCTTCCGTAGCGCACCGTTCCGCCGACCCCGATCAGCCAGAGGAGCTTTTGCTTGTCGTGGGGGTGGAGCAGATCGGCGATCCGAATGCGCTCGGCCGCCGCGGCGGACACCAGGCGATCCGGTTCCAGCAGGACCATGGGCACACCCTCCCCGATGGCGTGGTAGAAGGCGCCGAGCTCCCGATTGAACAGGATTCGGGGCCACCACTCGTCGGGCATTCCGCCGCTTCGTCGTAGGCCGGCCTCCCAGTTCCGGAACGGGAAGTAGACCCGATGGCCTCGGGCCGCCAGGGAGCGGGCCTCGGCGAGAATGGGGGTGTCCCGTCGCAGGGCTTCGGCCGGAACTCCCCGGTTCACCTCGCGCTGGGGAAGAGTCATCTCCCCGATCACAAGGAGCGGCAGAACGAACCGGAGAGCACTCTCGACCCGGGGACGTCTTCGGAAGAGAAGCGAGGTCGCGGCGAGGAGAGAGACCGCCGCCGCGATCGCTCCGGCGCGGAAGCAGATACGTCCGGTCCGCTCGAGAATCGCGGGTACGTCCTTCGCCCGCGCGACGGGTCCGATGCGGTCGGCGACCCAGGCGGCCATCGGTTCGGTGAAGTGGGAGGCAAGAACGAACGCCGCCGCCGCGAGCCCCGCCGCGACGAGGGCCGTCGTCGGTGCCGCGAGAGTCGCGCGCCGGCCTCGCCGGTCGCCTCCGGCGATCGCGTCCGTGCCGAATGCCGCGAGGAGCGGAAGAAGCATCCCGGTGACCGCGGTCATCTTCACCGGCCATCGAATCCACCGGAACAGGTCGGAGTAGACGAGCGGGTGAAGGAGCGCGAGGCTCGCCCCGAAGGCGAGCAGGACTCCGAGGACCGCGCCCGCCCCCAGCACCAGGGACCGGCCTCCCCGGGCGATCGCCCCGGCGACCGCCAGCGCGAGGGCGGCGGTCCCGAACGAGATCGAGAGAAAGAACGGCCCGCGTCCCTCGTACAGCGTCTCTCCCCAGTACGTCCGTTTCTCGAGCGTATGGTACTCGCCGAAGAGTTGAGGCAGACCGAGTTGAAGGAGCTCGACCGGTCGAAGGGAATAGGCGAACTCCGCCCGGAGGTCTCCACTGCGGGCCGAATCGGCGACGAGTCGCAGCGTGGGAATCAGGACCGGAGACGCCAGCAGCAGGGCCAGTCCGGCCGCCACTGCGGCCCACGCGACCGTCCGTCCCGGTCGGACGCGCTCCCCGTTCGCCGCCACGACCGTGAGAACCACGATCCCTTCGATCAACAGGAAGGTCGGCTCGGCGAACGTGGTTTGAATGGCGAGGCAGGCCGCGAGAAGACCGGCCCACCGCGCACCGGGGACCCGGGCGAGGCGTACCGCGACGATCGCCGTGAGCGGGATCCAGAGCAAGAACGGAACGAGATTCGCGAAGTTGAGAAGCGAGAGCACCGGACCCGACAGAAGGAACACGGCGGCCGCGGCCGCCGCTCCTCCGCTCGAGGCCCCGAGCAACAGGGCGAGGGCCGCGATCGCGAGACCGCCTCCCGCCCAGTGACCGATGAAGTGAATCGTGATCGCCGTTTCCGGAGAGAACACGAGATCGAGCGCGCGAGTCGGGTAGAACGCGTAGTTGTTGGGGTTGGCGGCGAGGGGGGTGCCGCAGGCGATTCCCGGATTCCAGAAAGGGAATCGCCCCGCGCGCAGCTCCTCCGACACGGCGCGGGCGACGGGCAGATGGTAGTTGGGAACGTCGCGGTACGCGAAGACGCGCCCGGCGATCAGATCGGGAAGAAAGAGCGCCCCGAACAGACCGGCGGTGAGGACGAGCGCGGGAACGTACCTCCGGATCCCGGAGCCCACCCGACTACAGGTCCTTGTAAGCGGGTCCCTGTCCTCCTTCGGGAGTCACCCACGTGATGATCTGGTACGGATCCATCACGTCGCACGTCTTGCAATGAACGCAGTTCGAGGCGTTGATCTTGAGCTTCTTCCGCGTCGTGTCGGCCTCGTCCTCGACCATCTCGTAGACGGCGGCGGGACAGAAGTGCACGCAGGGGTTTCCGTACTCGACCGCGCAGCGGGTCGAGCAGATCTCGAGATCGCTGACCAAGAGATGGGAGGGCTGGTCTTCCTCGTGCATCGTGCCCGACTGGTAGACGTTCGTCAGCTTGTCGAAGAGCTTCTCGTTGTCGAACTCCGGCTTCTCCCGCGTCCGGGAGGCGACCTCCGAGATCTTCTTCATGCGCTGGTGCCCCGGCTCGTTGATGATCCGGTCCCCGAACGGGTCTCTTCCCCCGAACGCCATCTGGAAGCCGGTCCGCGCCATTCCGACGAAGAGGTTCTTCGCCATCGCTTGGTGGAAGTTCCGCACCTTCCACATCTCGTCCCGGATCCAGGACGAGTCGATACGCCTCTCGTAGCTCGCGAGCTGCGTCTCCGAGAGATCGTCCTTGATCAACCCCTCGAAGATCGTCTCCGCGGCGAGCATGCCCGACTTGATTCCGAGATGGATCCCCTTGAGCCGCATCGGATTGAGGAACCCGCCACAATCCCCGACCAGAAGCGCCCCGTCGCAGTAGGGACGGGGACGCGCGAACCAGCCCCCCTCCGGAAGGGTCTTCGCTCCGTACGAGATCACCTCCGCCCCGTCCAGCCACTTCGCGACCATCGGGTGGGTCTTCAGGCGTTGCAGCTCCGCGTGCGGATCGGTCTCGGGATGCCAGTAGTCGAGTCCGGTCACGAAGCCCAGGAAGAGAATGTCGTCGGCGGCGCCGTACGCGAAGCCTCCGCCGAACGTGCCGGAGTCGAGCGGGAAGCCCATGGTGTGCACGACGTGCCCCTTCGGGCAGACGCCGGGCTCGAGCTTCCAGGTCTCCTTCACGCCCGTGGCATAGATCTGCGGGTTCTTCCCCTCGTCGAGGCGATACTTCTCGATCAGGGTCTTCGCGAGGGAGCCGCGAGGTCCCTCCCCGAGGACCGTCACGCGGGCGGTGAGATCCGCTCCGGGCTGGAAGTTCCCCTTCTCGCTTCCCGAGTGGTCGAGCCCCTTGTCGGAGGTCCGCACCCCGTTGACCCGATCCCCCTCGAAGAGGCACTCCCGCCCCGCGAACTCCGGAATGATGAAGGCACCCTTCTCTTCCACCTTCTGTCCGAGCCACCGAACCAGTTTGGAGATGCTCACCACCCAGTTGCCGTGATTCGCCAGTGGCGGAGGCGTGAACGGAAGCCGGAATCCGCCCCCGGCGGTCAGGTAGTGGATCTCGTCGTGGATCACCCGAGACTCGCCGGGAAAGTCCTCCGGCGGAAAGCCGGGCATGAGCTCACTCAGTGAACGTGGATCCAGGACCGCCCCCGAGATGGCATGCGCCCCGAGCGCCTTGCCCTTCTCCATGATCGCGACCTCGAGCTCGGGGATCTTCTCTCCCGGACCCCCGGCTTCGATCGCCTCGTTGTGTCTCTCCACGAGCTGGAGCAGATGATAGGCGCCGGCCAGACTGGCCGGCCCCGCGCCGACGAACAAAACGTCGACCGGCATGACTTCACGTGGCGGGGCCATCGTCCCTCCTCGGATCGAGCGGTCTGGGTCGGGGGACCAGCCCGCATTCCTCACCGGCCTCGTCACGAGGCTGGTGAAAAGTGCCGGCCCGAAGGAGGGTTACCCTCGAACGCCGTACCAGGTCAAGGACCGGAACACCCGGCGGTGCCGGCGCATCGCCGTCTCCAGGGGAACGATGCCCCGGCTCTCCAGGGAGCGGAGGCGCCGGCGGGCGTCGCGAAGCAGATAGCGAACCCCGCGGGAGGCCCTCAATCCCAGCGGGAGACGGCGTCCGCAGGTCACCAGGTTGGCCAGGAGCGCGGGATGGTCCGGGTGCAGGTCGACCGCCCGTCGAATCGCATCGAAGGCCTCCTCCGGTCGATCGAGGCGGAGCAGCACCCAAGCGAGCTCGTTCCATCCCTCGGGCATCCGCTCGTCGAGCTCGGTCACCGTGAGAAGACGAAGACGGGCCGCCGCAAGATCTCCCTCCTCGACGAACGCGATCGACTCGATGAGCAGACAGCGGGGGTTCTCGAACATCGAGTCCTGCCGGCGCGCCCGCGTGTAGTAGCGATACGCCTCGCGCGCCCGACCGAGATGGTAATGGCAGTCTCCGATCCGCCCGAGCGCCTCGGCCGATTCGGGATGGATGCGGTGCGCCGCCTCGAAGCGACCCAACGCCTCCGCCCAGTTGCCTCGGCCGAGCTCGTACTCGCCGATCATGAAGAACGCCTTGTAGAAGGACGGATCCTGTCGAATCGCCTCCTCGAAGTACTTCACCGCAAGATGGACCCGTCCGAGACGATGGTAGATCAGACCCAGGTTGTAGTTGCTGCCCGCGTCGGAAGGGTCGCTATCGAGAAGAAGCTCACACGCCTCGATTCCCTTGGTGAAGTCGCCGAGCTCGTAGTAGCAGCACTGGAGATCGCGCAACGCCACGAGATACCCGGCGTCGACCGCGAGACATCGCTCGAAGAAGTCCCGCGCTTGGTAGTAGTCGCCGAGGTCGAGGAAGTACCGCCCCAGGCAGTACTGCCCATCCGGCGATCCGTCCTCGGAGACGAGCGCGGCGTCGAGGTGCTCGCGCGCGACTTCGGGTAGCTCGCGCGCGAAGAGGAATCGGGCCAGGAGCACGCGGGGCTCGACGTCGCCCGGGCGACACGCGTGCGCCCGCTCGGCGAAGACGATCCCCTCGTCGATCCGATGAAAGGCGAGGCAGAGGTTCGCCGCCGCGATCAGGATCTCCTGGTCGTCCGGATGGCCGGCGAGATAGGCGTCGATGTGGCGCAGCGCATTCCCCAGATCGTCGGCCTGATAGCAGAACGACAGGTACTCGACGAGAGCCTGGCGGAATCCGGACTCCATCTCGAGCGCGCGTTCGAGGTGGTCCAGAGCGTTCTTCGGCCGTTCCGATTCCCGGCCCAGACAGTACTCGGTGAAGGCCTCGAACTCGAGGAACTCGTGGACCGGGCTGTCATCGGAGTCCTCGTTCTCCTCCGGGAGATACCCGATCGCCCTTCGCGTCTGCTGCGCGAGCTCGTCGAGAAGAAGGAAGACCGTCGGTCGGAGTCCGGACACGCTGCCGTCGCGGATCAGACGACCGGTCTCGACCTCGTAGACCCGAAAGAAGAGCGCGAGGTCATCGTCGATCTGAGCATGCCCCAAGACGATGTAGTCCGATTCGTACCGCGCGCCCAACGTCGGAACGGAGAGACCGGTCGCCTTCTCCACGGAAAAGGACGATTCCGAGGAGCCGTCGGCCAGACCGGAGGCCGTCGAGTTACCCGGACCCGCGTTGCCCAGAAGAATGGCATTGGCATCGACACCGCCGATCGAGGTGAGCCTCCGAGCGATCTCGTAGGTGATGCCGCAGGCGAGTGGGTGCTCGTTCCCCTCGGTACAGATGGCCCTGAACTGGAAGACACCGACTCTCGGCTTCATGGCATCCCGTGATCGACGGTCCCGTACGGCGGGCCGTAGTGGAAGACAGACTAACCTTACCGAGCCGCCTGAACGCTTCTCAAGGAGATTCGATGCCGCGGTCTTCGACCGGCGACCGTTCCCGGCGTTTCGGGATCCCGGACTCGCCGATCTCGCTCATTCGTTGCTGAAAGTGACAGCTGATGGCCGGCGGGACCCGGCCGGCACTCACCTCCGGGCGGGGTCGCCGAGATTCCAGAAGGGCAGAACCGGCGGGCAGTGGGTCGCCTCCACGCTTCCGACCCGGGTTCGGACGGCCACGTAGTACGCTTGATTCCGCGCGATCCGCCGTGGGAGCTCGCCACTCCAGCTCTCGAGAAACGTCTCGTCGTGTCCCTCGTAAAACGTGTCGATCGTCATCCACGGTACGGGGCCGGGGATCGCGCGATGGGTGCTTACCTTGAAGTCGGAGTCGTCGGCCTCGCCGATCTCGAGGTATCGAAGCTCCACGCCGGTCACCGGCGCGTTTCCCTCGCGAACCCCGACCAGGACGCTCACCTTTCCGTCGGCGATCGCTTCCTCGACAAGGATCCGGGGAACGTCGCGGTATCCGCCGACGTGCTGAATCCAGGCGAGTACGGATTCCGCCGCACCGTCGTGGGCGAGCGTGGACGCGGCGCCCGGAAGGTAACGCAGATCGTCGAACGGGATCGCCTGCCGCCAGCGACCGGCGAGACGGTCACGCCCGAGGCCGGGTCCGGGAAAGGCCGGGAGCACCGCGGGGGGTGGGAAACGGTTCCCGCGCGCGACGGGGTCCTCGCCGAGGATCGCGCGCAGCTCGAGGTCCAGGGGAAAGCGCGGATCGGAGTCCCCCACGATCACGAGAGTCTCGACGCCGTCGAGTAGCCCCGCCTGCCGCAGCTCCCGGTAGTCGAACTGGGAACGCCACTCCGACCCCGTGCCGGGGCATCCCGGGCAGCCGGGATCGGGCCGATCGAAGGACGAGCGGAGGAACGAGACCAGCGCCCGGGAGTCCTCGTAGGGAATCGGCGCGAGCCGCTCCAGGGCGTGGTATCCCGCCTCCCGCTCCCAACGCAGCCAGCGGACGATCTCCAGGTCCGTCCGGTCGAGGGGCCACCCGCAGATCGCGAGGCCTCGCACCCGATCGTCGATCGCCGCGGCCTGGATCGCACCCAGGGCGCCGTAACCCTGTCCGACGAGAAGCGTGCTGTTCCCCCCCGCGCCGGTCTCCTCGCGGACGACTCGATTCACGGCCTCCAGGGCGCGAAGCCAGGCGCGGGCGACGTGGGTTTCGTGGAGCAGCTCCAGGTCGCCCGATCCCTGATACGAACGGAGCATGGAGAGCGCGAACTGCTCCTCGCTCCGGAACAGGCCCCCGGCGGGATCGTCGGGGTTGACGAAGCCCCGGAGGTCGCGGGCGATCGGCCCGCGCACGTCGACGATCGCGGTCGGGACCCCGAGCTCGAGGACGGGCCGCTCCCCGTAACTTGCGTGAAAGGGATACCCGGTCGCCGACGTGCCCGGCGGGTACTCCACGATCACCATCTCTCCCCGTCGGGCCGGATCGGCCTCCCCGAGCTCATCGGCCGGGAAGAGCACGCTCCCGGTGGATCGATGGACGTCGTTCTCGGAGATGTAGCCCCGGTAGGCCAGGAAGGAGAACCGGACGAGCAGCAGCCGCTCCCCGAGGGGGCCTCGGATGACCTCTCGGTCCCCGATCCGAAGATCGAGCTCGGCGGCGGACGGACGAAGCGCCCCCTCGACGAGCCACGGCTCGAAGACCGGAACCCGGGTCGGGCTCCGAGTGTCGGTGGGAATCGTGGAGCAGCCGGTGAGGAGGAGGATCGGCCCGAAGAGGAGAGCCGGGGGCAGGAGTCGAGCGAGAGAGAGGAGAATGACCGCGCCTCGGCGTGCGGGGGGCGAGGGGGAGCGCTTCGAAACGGCGCTCGAATCGGGGGCCACTTTATCAAGAACCGGAGGGTTTCGTCCGATCCTGTACACGGAGAGGGCGACCGCTCTCTTCCTCCGTGCTCCGAACCCGGATTCCTCTCTGACCGATCAGACCGACCCGAGGGTGGCCGATGGCTCGCACCGGCGAGGGGAACGAAGAGGACGCTCCGAAGCCGTTTCCCGCCACGGCCCGGATCGCGCCCTGGAGCCGCTTCGAGGAGGCGGCCCTGGACGCCGGTGTCCGGCGGCGGCTCTTCTCCGAGAATCGGGCGATGATCGTGCTGTGTCTGGTCGCGGCCGACACGTTTCCCCCCGCCCGGGTCAACGATCTCGATGAGATCACCACGGTCCTCGAGGGCATGGTCGAGATCCGCCGGGGAGCGGTTGTCGTGACGCTCGACCCGGGCCAGTCGATCCGGATTCCCGCGGGGACGCCGCACTCGGTCCGCGCCTGCGGGGCACGGCAGGCGGAGGTCCTGAACGTCTTCTTCCCACCCGCTTCCTCCCCTCGTTGACAATCCCCTCCTCGGGAGCGGAAGATCCGCCGGATCGAGGTGATAGGCGTTCGGTGGGGAGGGGAGGCCATGCGATCGGGACCGACGTTTCCGCGGGGCGAGTGGGCGACTTCCCCGCTCCGACTCTTCGAGGGCGACTGCGTGCAGGGGCAGGACGGGGACGGGGAGTGGATCCGTGGCGTCCTCCATGTCTTCGCGGGCGGCCTCGAGATCACCTACGACGAGCCGCGTTCCCTCGGGGGATACGTGGAGTCGAGCCGGCTGCTCAGCCGCGAGGAGGCCGGCACGCTCCGATGTCTCCTCCGACCGGAACCCCTCTGGACCGACGCGGTTCGGATCCGGCGGGAGGAGCAGATCTGGAGAGCCGCGCATCCGTCGTGGAGGGATCGGCTCGCCCGCTGGTCGCGTGAGCTCCTGCACCGCGACCCGATCTCGAAGGAGCCTCTTCTGCGAAGGCACCTCGGACGAAGAGTCCTCGTGGAGGTGCTCGACCGACCGCGGCGCGTGCACGCCGCCGGACTCCTCCTGACCTACGACGCCCAATTCCTCGCTCTCGCCGACGCCGTCCTGCCCGCCGAGACGTCGTTCCCCCTCTGTCCGGGAAAGATGTCCGGCGCGGACCTCGAGATCCTCTGGAACGACGACGGGCTCGAGCTGTTCAACCGGGGAGGGTCCGTCGTGACGATTCTGGGGATCCGCACCGCCGAGGGGCTCCGCCCGTGGGAGGTCGCACTTCCTCCCCGCCGTCGGGAGCGCACGTCGTTTCGAAGGGCGCCGGCCGGCACCGCCGAGCTCGTGTTCGAGAGCTCGGTGAAGGGAGACGCCGTCCTTCCCCGCAGCGGGGTGAGGGTCCGGGGGGCAAACGAGGGGTCGATCCCCATCCCCGCCCTTCCCGACCTCGAGACGCGGATCGGAGATCTCCCGACGGCGCCTCCTCCCGAGACCGAAGAGGATCGGGAGGGATCGATTCTCGGCGCGATCCCGGAGGAATCGGGGATCCGGATCGAATCGTAGCCAATCCGCTCCGCGGCCCTTAGAATGTCCGACCTCCCGCCGGAACGACGGACGCCGGCGGCTGCTCGGATCCACTCATCCCGTTCCAGTCGAGGAAACCGATGGTCACTATTCTACCGAAGCGCACTCTCCCTCGTGCCGTCCTGCCAGCCGTCCTGATCGGCCTGCTCGCGGTCTGGTCGAGCGGCGAGACCGCGGAGGACGATGCCGTGAGCGAAGCTACGAAGGAGGACGGCCTCTACGTCGTCTTCGAGACAACCTTGGGGACGATCGTCTGTGAGCTGTTCGCCGAGCAGGTCCCGGTGACGGTCGGAAACTTCACCGGCCTCGTCACCGGCGAGAAGGAATGGCGGGATCCGCAGACGGGAGAGATGGTGCAGCGCCCCTTCTACGACGGCCTGACGATCCACCGCGTGAACAAGGACTTCATGATTCAAGGAGGGTGTCCGCTGGGCAACGGCCGGGGAGGCCCCGGGTACTCCTTCACCGACGAGTTCGTCGAGAGTCTGCGCCACGACAAGCCGGGCGTCCTTTCGATGGCGAACTCGGGCCCGAACTCGAACGGCAGCCAGTTCTTCATCACCCACGGCCCGACCCCCTGGCTCGATGACAAGCACACGGTCTTCGGACAGTGCGTGCACGGAATCGACGTCGTGAGCGAAATGGCCGGTGTACCGATGAAGGGGCCCCAGAATTCGACTCCGGCCGACGACATCGTCATCGAGAAGGCCCGGATCGTCCGGACGGGGAGTGCGGCGGCCGCGTTCGACTGGAAGGCGAGCTTCGACCGCCAGGAGGAGATCGTCGCGCGGATGAAGCGCGAGAAGGAGGAGAGAGAGGCTACGGACAGGGTCGAGATCGCCAAGGAGCTCGGGATCGACCTCGCGAGCCTAAAGAGGACGGAAGAGGGCCTCGAGTACGTCGTGCGCCAGGAGGGAACCGGGGCGAAGCCCTCGACCGGGCAGACGATCACCGCCCACTACACGGGCTATTTGCTGGACGGGACCAAGTTCGACTCCAGCGTGGACCGGGGCACTCCGTTCAAGACTCCCATCGGAGTCCAGCGCGTCATCAAGGGCTGGGACATCGCCTTCCTCGACATGCAGGTCGGGGAGAAGCGGGTGCTGTTCATCCCGTCGGAGCTGGGCTACGGCGCCCGCGGTGCGGGCGGAGGCCGGATTCCACCGAACGCGACCCTGGTCTTCGACGTGGAGCTCTTGGGCGTCGAGTAGAGGGCGCTTCCCCCGAGCGGGAGAGTCACTCGAGAGGAGCCGCCGCGGCCTCCGGAGGGAGTCTCCGGAGGCCGCGGTCCGTTCGGCTACTTTTCCCGGATCCGGACCGAGCCGCTGAACGTCTCGATGGTGAACGAGGCGTCGCCGTCGCCGTAGGTTTCGTGGAGAGACGCGCCCGGGCCGTGCCTCGACCGGCGGACACGTCCGTCGAGGTCCGTGTCGATGTCCCCCGAGAACGTCTCGACATCCACCTCGGCGGAGAGATTCTTCGGGAGCTCGAGCGTCACGGATCCGCTGACGTTCTCGATGCGGAACTCCGCGTCCTTCGTCGGATTGCCCTCGAAGAAGATCCTCCCCGAGACCGACTCACAGGAGACGCGATCGAACGCTCCCCCGACGATCTCGATCTTCCCGCTCGTCGTGGATGCCTCCACCCGCCCCTCGGTTCCTTCGAGCGTGATCCGGCCGCTGACGGACTCGACGTCGACGCGCGGGATCTTCCCCCGCACTTCGATCGATCCGCTCACGCACTCGGCCTCGAGGCCGGCCCCCTCCCCCTCGACCTCGACCGATCCGCTGACCGACTCCAGATCGTGGAAGCCGAGCACGTTCTCGACCTCGATGGATGCGCTGACGGTCTCGATCTCGAGCGAGCTCTTCCGCGGGACGCGGATCTCGAGATCCGTGTCCTCGACGTCGCCCCGGTGCCGCCGGGGCAGCACGACCCGGACCGTGACCTCGTCCCCGTCGCGATCGACGATCAGATCCTCGACCTCCTCTCCCAGCGTGCCCTTCACCTCGACGGCGCTCTCGTCCCAACCGGTCACGAACACCGATCCGCTCAGGTTTTCGATGACCACGGTCCCTTCGGCATCGGCGTCGACGCGCTCGTCGATCGGGCTCCCGGCGAAGGCTGCCCCCGCGCCGACCCACAGCGCCAGCGCGACGGCCGCGGTCCCCGCTGCATCCCGGACTCTCGCTCTCGGTTTCTCGAGCCCCATGATCGTGCCTCCTTTCAAATCGGTTCCGCAAGGTCGGCCGCCCGACGGAGGATCACCCCCCGGCGGCGGGTCTCGCCGTCCAGCATTCGCTCGAGCCGCGGATTTCCCGGATCCTCCTCCAGTGCGGCCCGGATCTCCCGCATCGCGGCCTCGATGAGCTCCAGATTCCGCCGCAGGACCTCCACAACCTCCGGGTCGAGGGACGAGTCCTGCCGATCGAACGCCGCCAGGAGCGTATCCAGAGCCCCGGCGGGCGCGGCCGCCCGGTCGCTCCGCGGCTCCGGCCCCGGCGGGAGGGGCTCCCGGGACGCGCGGTCTCCGATCAGGTAGCCGATCAGGAAGATCGCGACGGCCGCCGCCGCCAGGAGCGCGCGGCGCCAGCCGTCGAAGCGGCCCTCGATCACCGTTCCGGGACGGCCCCGCCCCGGCGACCCCGCGGAGGCTCCCGCGCCGGTTTTCTCTCCGGCCCGATCCGGAGGGACTTCCCGCGCTCCGGCCCGGATCTCCCGCTCGATCTCCGGCCAGAGATCGCGACCCGGCTCGATCGACCGGGGGAGGTCCCGCACGGCCTCGTCCAGCCTCGGGTCCGGCTCGTTCTCGTGTCGTCTCATCGTTCCAGCGCCTCCCTCAGCAGTCGGCGGGCCCGGTGGAGCTGCGATTTCCAGGTGCCCTCCGCCGTCCCCGTCATGGCCGCGATCTCCCGGTGGCGATACCCCTCTACGTCGTGAAGGACGAACGCGAGCCGCGCGCGCTCGGGCAGCCGCGCGATCGCCCGTTCCAGATCGAGCCCGGTCTCGGGGGCGGGGGTCGGAACCGCGGCTCCCTCGGCGCCTCCGGCCTCCGGCCCATCCCGGACTCGGTCCGGACGGAGCGACCGGGAGCGGCACGCGTCGAGGACCACGTTCAGGCGATCCGGTGGAGCCACGACGAGAAGGTGCTCCGCCCTTCGAAGCTCGGAAGTCTGCGCCAGGCCCTCACGAACGCCTCCTGGGCCGAGTCCTCGGCCTCCTCTCGGTTGCCGTGCATCCGCAGGCAGACTGCGTAGACCCTTCCGACATGGGCGCGGTAGAGGGTCTCGAACGACCGGACGTCCCCCGCCCGCGCCCGCTCGACGGCGGCGTGGAGCGCCGCGGGAGAGATCCCGGCCGACGGCGCCCCGCGCTCCCGGCCCGTCTCTCTCCCGTCTTCGATGGAAGCGGTCAACCTCACGACCCTCCCGCTCCTTCCGACTCTGAGACGGAAGATCGGGGGAAAGGGTTGGAATCCCCGGGGTGGGTACGCCGCCGAGGCGGCCTCCGAGCCGCGGCCCTCTACCCGGCGGCCCCGGAGGGTGCGGCCTGTCCTCAGGGGCTACCCGCCCCCGTTTGCTCTCGCCTTCCCCGCGGGCGCAGGCTGAGTCGCACCTCCCCCAGGAGGTGCTTCGTGACCAGGCTATTCCGCTCCCTACTTCCCGCCGAGCCCTTCCTCCATCTCATCACACCTTTTCTCACACGCGGCCCCGGACGGCCCGGGATTCCGGGCGGGCGGCCGTCAAAGTTTTGGATGGTATAGTGTTACGGTCGCTCGCTCGCTCCTCGGCCCGGAAGGGGGCACCCCCGTTCCGAAGATCCTGCCCGATCCCGGTCGATTCTGACGAATCCTGACGGCGGGGGGAATCGAAGCGCAGGGTCGCGGTGGCCGAATCCGATACTACCGATACTGTGGGATAGACTCGGAGCCCCCTTCCCAGCCTGGAGAGATCATGAACGTCTGTGTCTACTGCTCGTCCAGCGAGCGGGTCGACCGAGTCTTCTTCGACGTCGCGTCGGAGCTCGGTCGTCTGTTGGGAGAGCGGAGGAACAACCTCGTCTTCGGTGGAGGAAACGTCGGCCCGATGCATGCGCTCGCCGCAGCGGTGAAGGAGCACGGCGGTCGGGTGCTGTCGGTGATTCCGAAGGTCTTCGACGAGAAGGGCCTCACCTACGAAGGATCGGATGAGGTCACCGTCACCCGGGACCTTCAGGAGCGCCGAATCACCATGATCAAGAACTCCGACGTCTTCGTCGCGCTGCCGGGGGGATACGGCACCCTCGAAGAGGTCTCGGAGAACGTGACGATGCGGCAGCTCGATTTCCACCAGCGCCCGATCGCGCTCGTGAACGTGAACGGGTTCTGGGACGGATATCTCGCCTTTCTGGATCAGCTCGAGAGGGAGCGGTTCATCCGACCGGAGCACCGTGCGCTCGTCCACGTGGCCGACAGTCCCGCCGCGGCCCTCGACTACCTGGACGACTACGCTCCCATCGACGTTCCCGACAAGTGGGGTGACTAGCATCCCTCACCGGGCACCGCCGTGGCGGCGGCAAGCCGCGTGACGCGTGCCGGCCGGGCCGCGCCGCCGGGCGCGGCGCGCCTTTCCGGCGTGACCTGACGGGCGCCCTCCGGGTAAGCTTCTCCGCTCCCGGAGGATGGAAATCATGCGCTTGCCCACCCGATTCATCCTGCTGACCGCCGTCGCGGCGTCCCGGTTCGCCTGCGCGTCGTCCGTCGACGTCGTCCCCGCCCATGCCTACCCACCCGGGCTGATCGCCGAGAACGAGCGCGGCGTCGCGCTCATGGGAAGGTACAAGTACGAGGACGCCGTCGAGCTGTTCTCGACGCTGGTCGCCGCGCACCCCGACCTTCCCGAGCTGCGGATCAACCTGGGCATCGCCGTGCTGAACCGGCAGAAGGAGGGGGACGAGGGCACGGCGCTCGGCCACTTCCGGGACGCGCTCGCGATGGACCCGGAACGGATCGAGGCGCACTACGGAGTCGGTCTCGTCCTGTTGCGCGGTGGCGACGCCGGCGCCGTCGAGTACCTGCAGCGGGTGGTGGAGGCGGACCCGTTCGACGGCTACGCGGGCTACTTCTACGGGTCCGCGCTCGAGCTCGTGGGACGGCGGGATGAGGCGCTCGACTGGTACCTCGGCTCGATCGAGATCGACCCGTACCTGGTGAGCGCATACTACCGGGCGGCTCAGGTCATGATGCGCTCCGGGCGCCGGGAGGAGGGCCGGGAGCTTCTCAACGAATTCCAGCGCCTCGACAAGAACCCCCTGCGTCGGAAGACCGAGTTCGTCTACATGAAGATGGGCGCGAAGGCGGAGGCCATCTCACTCCGGGCCGCCGCCCTCGTAGAGGAACGTCCCTCGGGTCCGGCGTTCGCGGAGACGATCCGATTCCCGGTGGGGAGCGCGGCGACGAGACGGACCGGCTCTCCGACCGGACCGGACCGCCCCCTGGGAGCCACCGCCGCGGACCGCGACCGGGACGGAATCGTCGATCTGGTTCTCGTTCCGGGCTGGGCTCCCGCGGGGACGGATGCTCTCAACTTGCTCGCGGTGCGGGACGAGGACGGGACGTTCTCGATCGACGGCGGATCTCCGCTCGCCCGCGTTCCGGATCTGCGGACCGCTCTTTGGGGCGACGTCGACGACGACGGCGTACTCGACGTCTACCTCTGTCGCGCGGGTCCGAACCTTCTTCTCCGCGGGACGGAGACCGGCGGATGGGAGGACGTGACCGCGGCGACGGAAACCGCGGCCGGATCGGGGGACACCGTGGACGGAGCGATCCTCGATGCCGATCACGACGGCGATCTCGACATCTTCTGCGTGAACGCCGACGGCCCCGACGAGCTGCTCAACAACGATCGCGACGGGACGTTCCGCCCCCTCGCCTCCGAACGGGGGATCGAGGGGGGAACCGCGCCCTCCCGCCAGGTGCTCGCCGCCGACCTCGACGGGGATCGGGACACCGACCTGATCGTTCTCCGGGCCGTTCCACCCCACGCCGCCTTCGTGAACGAGCTCGGCTGGCACTACTCCCCGGCCGAGGGGATGGACGCTCTGCTCGCCTCCCCCGCGGTCGCGATGGTCAGTGCGGACTTCGACGTCGACGGGCGGATCGATCTGGTGACGATGGAACCGGGCGGAGCGCTCGTCCGGTGGCGACGGGGAGAGGACGGCGTCTGGAGCGAGGGGGGACGGACCGGGAGCGCGCCGCGGGGAGCCGGAGGGTTGCGGCTGCTCGTACTCGACGTGGACGGGGACGGCCGGTTCGAGCTGCTGCACACCGACGGGTCGAGCTGGCTCGCAACCTCTTTCGGAGACGACATCTCCACGAAATCGATCGCCGAAAGCGGATCTCTCCTCGACGCGATTCCCGTCCTGCTCGATCCCGGAGCGGGGCCCGCTCTGCTCGAGCTGCCCGTCGAGGGCCCGCCGCGCCTGCGCCCCGCCGGGCCGGGACGGTATCCCTTCCTCGCCCTCTCGTTCACGGGACGGGACGACAAAAAGGACTCGATTCGATCGAACACATCGGGCATCGGGACCGCGTTCGTGGCCCGCGCCGCAGGACGGGCGGTCCTCGGAAGCACGCTCCGTTCCGGTTCCGGCCCGGGTCAGGGGTGGCAGCCGGTGGCGATCGGTCTCGGAGGAGCGACGGCGCTCGATCACCTCGCGATCACCTGGTCCGACGGCGTCCTCCAGAGCGAGATGAATCTGGGCACGGGCGCCCACCACGCGATTCCCGAGACGCAGCGACAGCTCTCGAGCTGCCCCGTTCTCTTCGCCTGGGACGGCAGCCGGTACGCGTTCGTGAGCGACCTTCTCGGCGTGGGCGGGCTCGGCTACCTCGTCGCTCCCGGGGAGTACGCGACGCCGCGCCCCTGGGAGAATCTCCTCCTCCCCTCCGGCGTCGTTCAACCTCTCCGGGGCCGGATCGCGCTCAAGCTCGGGGAGCCCATGGAGGAGGTCTGCTATCTCGACCGGGCCGGTCTCGCCGCTCACGACGTCCCGCCGGGCTGGAACGTCCTGATCGACGAGCGCATGAGCGTCCTCGGTCCGGAGCCCACCGGAAAGGCGCTCTACTTCCGGAGCGAGACCCTGCCCGCGCGGGCGGTGAACGATCGCGGAGAGGACGTCACGTCCACCGTCACGTCCCGGGACCTCGTGGCCGCTCCGGTCGGACCGATCGACGTCCGATTCATCGGACGGCTGAGGAGGCCGCACGTGCTCACGCTGTTCTTCGAGAATCCCCTCGAAGACGGAAACACCCGTCCGGTGCTCATGGCCGACGGGTGGATCGAGTACCCCTACTCGCAGACGTCCTTCGCGGCCTGGCAGGCGGATGCGGAGTTCGAGGCGCCGACTCTCGAGGCGCGGAACGCCGACGGCGCGTGGCGCATCGTGGCCGAGCAGTTCGGCTATCCCGCCGGGATGCCCCGGCGCATGGCGTTCCCCCTCGAAGGACTTCCCCCCGGGTGCGACGCGATTCGGCTCACGACGAATCAGGAGATCTACTGGGATCGAATCGCCATCGCCCGGACCGAGGCGTGCCCGGAGGCCCGGCGTCACGTGCTGCCGCTCGCCACGGCGGAGTTGAGACGCTGCGGCTTTCCGGCGCGCACGACCGGCGCGCAGCGGCTTCCGAGCTACGACTACGCGGTCCGGGCCCCCCTGGACGATACGCGTCACCCGCGCGGCCACTACACGGCGTTCGGCGACGTGATCGAGCTCGTCACCGAACGGGACGACGCGCTCGCCATCTTCGGCCCGGGCGAGGAGATCCATCTGGAGTACGGCGCACCCGACGCGCCGCCCGCGGGCTGGACGAGGCGGCTCGTGTTCGAGACCGACGGGTGGTGCAAGGACATGGACCTCTACACGGCGACGGGAGAGACGCTCGCCCCGATCCCCTCGGCGGGAATCGGGGGCGAGGCGGCGCGCGCGCTGAACTCCCGTTACAACGTGCGCTATGCGGCGGGAAGCTAGCCTGCCGGCTCGGAGGTTCTAGCCTGCATATCCCACCAGGCTCGTCGCGAGGCTGGTGAGAAATGCAGGCTAGTTCAGCCGGAACTCGAACGGGATCGAGATCTCCATCTCGACCGGCTCGCCGTCCCTCTCGGCCGGGCGGAACTTCCATTGAAGCGCGGCCTCGAGGGAGGCGTCGTCCAGATCCTCGTTCCCGGCGCTCTCCCGGATGTCTCCCTCGGTGACGGTGCCGTCCGTTCCGACGACGATCCGCACCACCGAGCGACCTTCGATTCCCGCCTTCCTCGCGGCCTCGGGATACTCGGGGAAGACCCGTTCGACCGGTACGGGATGGGTGACGTCTTCGTCGGGTCCGGCCGACGAGGGCACCGGGATCGGGCCGACGATCGTACCGGCGACCACGAGCAGGGCGGCGAGGGCGAGAACGAGATGGTGGCGGGCCATGGGGACCCTCCTTTCGAGGCGATCGAGGCGGGTGAGGCGACGGATCAGGGCCGTGTTCCCCCGGACGGCGGCCGGAGCCGTGGTGACGGGCTCGAGCCCGAGGCGCAGCGTGCGCGCGATGGCCCGGGCGTAGAGCGGACCGGAGACGCCGGATCGCACGACCTCCTCGTCGCAGAGGTCCTCGGTGACCTGGCGCAGCCGCCGCAGGAGAACCCAGGCGGGCGGATAGAAGAAGAACAGGGCGGCGGCGACGCGATATCCGAGAAAGACGAGCGGATCGCGCCGCCGGCGGTGCACCTCCTCGTGTCCGAGCACGGCCCCGAGCTCGGCGAGCGGGAGGCGACCGAGCAGAGCGCGCGGGATCACGATTCCGGGGCTTCGGAAGCCCGCGACGAACGGAGAGAGCGGAGCCCGGGCGATGCGGACGTCTCGTCCGTCCACGCCGGCCCTTGCCAGCGCGGCCCCGAGCGCCCGGCGCTCGGAGGACGAGAGCTCCGCCGGCGGCACCTCGTCGACGCGCCCGACGCGGAGGTGATCGAGCAGGGTCCGTCCGAGGATCGTCATCGTTCCGATCCCCCAGGCGACCGTCACGCCGACCAGAAGCGCCGGCCGGGAGAGATCCGGGGCGCCGGAGATGGCGAGCGTCTCCGCATCGACCGGCACGCGGATCGTGGCCAGAGCGAGCCAGTGCCTTACGGCTCCCGCCAGCGCTCCGCCGTCCGCGAATCGGGACGCGGCGATGGCGAGGGCCCCGCCCACTCCGGCCG
This sequence comes from bacterium, assembly GCA_025774805.1. Classification (GTDB taxonomy): domain Bacteria; phylum ARS69; class ARS69; order ARS69; family ARS69; genus JALGZR01. The sequence goes on along the minus strand of JALGZR010000018.1, from coordinate 17,443 downwards.
CCGGGACGAGCAGTTTACCGAGTCCGAGGGTCCAGAGCCGGCGGCGCGTTCGCGCGGGAGCCGAACGCAGAAGCCCGCCCAAGAGGAGGAGGGGAAGCAGAACCACGGTCGTCTGCCCCAGGTGGAGCAGCACGACGGCCCAGAACGAGGCGAGCGCGTCCACGGGGAAGCTCACGGGGACTTCTCCTCCCGTTCCTCCCGTGCCGCCAGGCGCTCCTCGACCTCACGGAGGTCCTCCAGCGTGAGGGCGTCCATCTCGGCGAGGTGAGCGACGAGCGGGCCCCCCACCCCATCAAAGAGCGTCTCCAGAACCCGCCGGATCTGCTTTCGGATCATCGCGGTCGCGGGCACGGTGGCGCGGTAGACCCACGCCCGGCCGCTCCGCCGGACCCGCTCGACCGCCCCCTTCTCCTCGAGCCGCTCGATGATCTTGCGGACCGTGGAGTAGCTTGGCGGATCGGGCAGATCGCCGTGGATCTCCCGGATCGTGGCGTGTTCCCGGGCCCAGAGGCGGCGCAGGCACTGCGTCTCGAAGGGGGAGATATCGGGCAGCGAGGGGGCCAAGGTTTCTCCGGACGGGATCGAGGAGGCGATCGGGCGGCATTCCGGATCCTGGGGCGACGCGAGCGCGTCCGGTCCGTCCCCGGGATCCGGCATGGCTGCGACAAGCGTCGCACTCGCTCCGATTGTGCGACAAATGTCACCGATCGTCAAGGGGTGCCCAGGCCCTCCACCCGCCAGTTGTCGAAGACGACCGGGTCGATCCGCACCTGATCCCGGATGAACTCCTCGAGAAGCCTCCGGGACTCCCGCCCGGTGCGCTCGACCACGCGAGCCCGCCGCAGGGCGCGGTAGCCGCCTCCCCCCTGCGCCCGGTAGCTCGAGATCGCCAGCGAGAGCCGGCGGTCTCCGGGCAGCTCCTCGCCCCGGAACGTCATCCGGGTGACGCGGCGCCCCGGGGGAAGCCCCGGATCGAGCACGTACTCGACCCCGGCCAGGCTGTCGTGGTTGTAGAGCGAGATCCGGGGATCGATCGGTGGCCGCTCTCCGTCCCCCGCGGGGCCGACGTAGGTGAGCGCGATCTGCTCGAGGTAGTCGCGCACGTCATCCACCGTGAGCTCGAGGAGCGTCAGGTCGTTCTCGAAGGGGTAGATCCGGAAGGTGTCGAGGAGGCGAATCGGTCCCGGCGCCAGCGTCTCGTTCGCACGGAAAAGCGCGGCGGAAGAGAGCTCGACGTCCGCGGCCGCGAGCTGCACCCGGTGAAGCAGAGTGAGGACCGCGTTGTCCCGGTAGCGCACGTCCTCCAAGGGGAACGGCGCCGTGGCCTCTCCGATCACTTCCCGCATCCGGACGGCCGTTCGCTCCTCGTCCCGACAGACGAGGGAGATCACCGATGGCGCCTCCGGCGTCTGCTCGACCACCCGGTGCATCCGGTAGAAGGTCGCCGGTCGCCCGTCGTTCCCCGGACCCTCCGCCGGCCAGACGAGCTCGACCTCTCCCACGGCGCGACCTCCCCAGTCCGCCTGGACGGCCAGGGCGCCGTTCTCCCTCCGCTCGTCCACCCGGTGCGTGTGCCCCATGAGCACGACGTCGATGCCCTCCACCTCCTCGAGGAGCCGCCCGACGTCGTTTTCGGGAGGATCGGGGATCTCGGTGCCGCCGTCGGTCACGCCGTCCCAGCCCATGTGTGCGGCGATCACGACGGCGTCCGCCTCCTTTCGCAGACGGGGCACCCACTCGCGCGCGGTCTCGACGGCATCCCGGAACGTCAGTCCATCGTAGTGCTCCGGCTCCTCCCACCGGGGGACCTGGGGGCTCGTGAGCGCGAGAATGGCGATTCGGCGACGGTTTCTCTCGAGACGGAGGCAGGGCTCGAAGAAGGGCTCTCCCCCGGGGCCGAGGACGTTGGCCGCCAGAAGGGGAAAGCGGGCGTCGCGTCGCAGCGCCTCGATGGTCGGCCACCCGAAGTTGAACTCGTGGTTGCCCACGACCAGGCCTTCGCAACCGAGCTCATTCAGGACGCGGACCATGGGGTGCGGCTCCCGGGGTCGATCCCGAGCCGCCAGGTACGTCATTGGAGTTCCCTGGACGAGATCCCCGAGATCGAGGTAGATCGCACTCGGATCCGCGCGACGGCGCGCATCGAGAAGGGTCGCGGCGCGGGCGAGCCCGCTCGCCGATGGTCGGCCGGTCCACGGATCGGCGCCGCCCACGCGGCCGTGCACGTCGGAGGTGAACAGGATTCTCACGGGCTCGGGTGTCACGTTCACTCGGTGCACCCCGTCCGGGTCGCGAGAGACCCGGGTCAGTGAAGACCCATCGGCAGCACGCCCACGCCATACGAGGAGAACCGATCATCATACTCGACCGCCCCCGGCCGGGAAACCTACGGAATGGGAGAGCGAGGCCGAGGGCCCGACTCGTGGGGAAGGGCCCCGCCGGGGCGGTCGTGGTCGCATCTGCGTTCGCTCTGATCGCCCCGATGAAGACGGCACGTGGCCAGGATCCCCCCCGCGACGAGGCATCTCCTCCCGACACTCTCCCCGAGATCCGGATCCCCCGATACATCTTCGCGCTGGAGGACACGCTGGAGATCCCCGCGTTCTTCGAGATGTCCCCGCTGGAGGTCCGCGCCGACCGATTGAAGATCGGGGACATCGTGAAGCGTTGCATCGAGCGGGAAGAGGCGATCCGGGAGCGCATCGAGTCGCTGGAACAGACGGTCATCGTCAAGCAGGTCTATCATGTGGGGGGCTACGGAGATCGGGCCCGCGAGAAGTGGGTGGCGGAGCAGGCGGATCGGCAGATCTTCCGCAAGCCGGATTTCGAGAAGACCGTCCCCCTGAAGCTCGAAAAGTATCGAGTGGTCGACGGAGAGAGGAAGGAGTGGCCGGAGGACGAGGATCCCTCGGTGAAGATCACGTACGGGGGGCTCTCCTCGCTCCCCTTCTATCTCGAGGATCGCGATCAGTACGACTTCCGGATCCTGTCCCGGGAGATCGTCGGCCAACGCGTGCTGTACGAGGTGCAGCTCGAGCCGAAGTCCGACTTCGCGATCGCACCCGAGGGGAAGATCTGGGTCGACGCGTCGACCTTCCAGATCCTGCGGGAGGAGTTCGACTTCGAAGACCGAGTGCCACTCCCGATGTTCGTGAAGTCGATCGGTCCGTTCATACGGGAGCGGGTCCGGATCGGAGACGTCTGGGTGTGGAAGCGGTTCCTCATTCGGGTCGACGTGCGGACCGGGCTCTTGAAGATGTTCGACCGGGACATTCCCGACGTGGTGGAGTTCGTCGTGAACTTCCGGGACTTTCGTGTCAACGAGCCGGCCGGCGGCCCGGCGGACGACGGCGGGCGGGCGAATCCGACGCCGGAACGGGAGTCGGGACCGTGAGTCGGAGAATCGCGCGGACTCTCCCTCTTCTCGCGCTGTGGGGGGCTCTCGGACTCGGTGTCACGGCGGCGCGCAGCGAGCCGGTCGGCGGAGAGGCCGAGCCCCCTCCCCCCGCGAACGCCGGAGCGGACTCGATCGCCTCCGATCCGCTCGTCGAGTACCTCGGCGAGCTCGAGCTGCGCACCGACGAGTCGTTCGGGCTCGAGGCGCTCACGATCTCGGACGCCGAGGTCGACAGCCTCATGCGCGTCTGGGAGGGGTCCGGGGAATCTCCGTACGATCCTGTCCCGCAGAAGTGGGATCTCGACTTCGACGTCTCCGCCGTACGGTACAACCGGGTGGAGGGGCTCAACGTCATGCCCGGCTTCCAGCTGGACGCGCCCAGCCGGCCGGCGCTCACGCTCTTCGGCAGTTTCGGCTGGGGCTGGGCCGCGGACGAGGCGACGTGGCGCGCCGGGATCCGCGCTCGGCTCGGGAATGGGGGCGGTCGGCCCACGTTCGAGCTCGCCCACGCCCGGGACGTCTACTCGTACGGATCCGGAAGCTTTCTCGGCAACACGATCGCCGCCCTCTTCTTCGGCCGGGACTACGGAGACTACTTCCGGGGCGAGGGGTGGAGCGCGTCGCTGCAATCTCGACCCGAACCGTTTCGAATCGGGCTCTCGTACCGACGCGAGAGGCAGGAGTCCGTTACCCCCGCCACCGACTTCTCGCTCTTCGAGCGGGAGTCCCACTTCCGGGCGAATCCCGCGATCGATCCGGGGAAGGCCCGTCTCGTCGAGATCGATCTCGGCTACGGCGAGCCGAGGACTTCCCGCTTCGCGGCGAGCCTCCTGGGATCCGTGGCCGGTGGCGAGCTCGGCGGGGACTTCCGCTACGAGTCCCTCGCCGCCCGGGTCGTCGGGCGGCGCGGACTCTGGTTCGGCGATCTCGCCACCCTCGACCTGCGCGCGGGCCAGGTGACGGGCGACGCGCCCTTCCAGGCGCTCCACCACCTCGGCGGCTTTCAAACGCTTCGCGGCTACGAGGTGAACGAGTTTCCCGCTCGGCGCTTCGCCCACGCCCGGCTGGACTACACGATCGGAACCGACCTGCTCGGCCACGTTCCCTACTTGCGTGTCCTGCGCTTCCAGGCGGTGCCCTTCGCCGACGCGGCCGCGATCTTCGAGACGCAGGCCCCCGACGGCGGTACCCGGGAGCTCGACGATCCGGACGTCCGCTCCAGCGCGGGGATCGGTCTGCAGCGCAACCTGCTCGGCATCCCCGGCGGGGTCGGGGAGCTGCGGCTGGACATCGCCCGGCGGCTCGATCGGGATGGTGACGACTGGACGTACCGGCTGCTGCTCACCCAGAAGCGGTGACTCGACCGTCGGCTCAGGACGTGGGCAGCTTTCGGATGAGGTCGAGGACCTCTTCGTTGTCACGGATGTGGCGGCCCGTCTCGTCCTTGGAGTAGATCAGCCGGCCGTCCACCTTCACGTCGAAGACGCCACCGCTGCTCGCGATGAGCTCCGACTGGACGCCGAACTCCTTCTGGATGGCTTCCGCCAGACTGGCGGCGATGGGGTCGTAGTTTCAGGCCTGGCAGAACTTGATGGAAACGTGCATCGATTCCTCCACGTGGTCTCCCCGGGGCCGGGGCCGTCGTCCGGCCCGCGGGCGAACGACGGATGCCTGCGGGGGATAGCGCTCCCCCAAGATGATCGAAATGGACCCGGTCAGCAACTCCGCGTAGCCTGCGTTTCTCGCCAGGCTCGTCGCGAGGCAATGGATCGTCGGGCCTGGCGAGGAGGTGGGGTGCTTTCACCCGAGGCGGGGCCGTAGCCCCGTCGCAGGGGGGAAGCGCGCCAGCGACGAAGCCAGGCGCGGCGAGCCGCGGCCGCAGCAGAGCCTGGTGAGAAACGCAAGCCAGGGTCTCGGCCGGGGCGCGGCGGAAGCATCGAGGCCGGCCGGGGTGCCGGGGCCGGCCGCTCTCCCACCCGACGAGGCGAACATGTACCTTCGAGACCCCGAGCCGTTCGAGTTCATGCACTGGGCGAAGCGGTGGACGTACCGTGTGCCCTGGTGCCTGGGGGCGAGCGCGGTCCCCTCGCCGTCCCTGGAAGAGGTTCCCCCCGTCCCGTCCCCCTACACCGGCCCGAACTACTACGGCGCCGCCCCCCTGCGGGAGGTGATCGCGGACGCCCACGGGGTGGAGGCCGAGCGGGTGCTCGTATCGGACGGCACGAGCCTCGCGAACTTTACGGTGCTCGCCACCGTGGCGGCCGCGGGACGCCGGATCCTCGTCGAGGACCCGACATACCCGGTGCTCGCGCAGATTCCCGCCTTTCTCGGGGCGAGCGTGGCCCGCTTCGCCCGGCGTCCGGAGAACGGATGGGCTCCCGACCCGGAGGAGATCCTTCGCCGCTGCGACGAGTCGCCCGATCCGGTGGCGGCGGTCGTGCTGACCCGACTGCACAATCCGACGGGGGTCGACGTCCCGCCCCGGTTTCTGGAGCGCCTGGCCGCCATCGCCGAGGAGTGGGACTTCCTCGTTCACTCCGACGAGGTCTACCTCGACTTCGCGGACGATCCGCGTCCGGCGCATGCGATCTCGGATCGCTTCGTCACGACGGGAAGCCTCACGAAGGTCTACGGCTTCGGCGGGCTCCGGGTGGGGTGGGTGATCGGCGCCCCCGACATCCTCCGACCGATGAAAGAGCTCTCCCTCTACCTCGCGGTGGACGGGTCGCATCTCTCCCAGGCGACCGCCGTCAAGGTGATCCGGGATCTGGAGCGTTTTCGAAGGCGGTCCCGCGACATCGCGGCCCGCGGTCACGCCATCGCGGAGGAGTGGGTCGCCGGCCGCAAGGACGTCGAGTGGACGCCTCCCGACGGCGGCGTGACGGCGTTTCTCCGCCTGCGCCGCGTGGCCGACACGGCGACGTTCGCGGCGCGACTGCGGGAGGAGCGCGGGGTGAACGTCGCCGAGGGAGAGCACTTCGATCGGCCGGGGTGGGTGCGAATCTGCTTCGGTCGAAGTGAGAACGTCGTGCGGGAGGCTCTGCGAAGGCTCGGCGAGGCGCTGGACGAAGTGGAGGGCTGAGGTGGCGCCGCTCGGCCGCGAAGCCTCACTTCCCCCGGAACTCGGGCGCGCTGCGATTCAGGAAGGCCCGAACGCCTTCGGCGAAGTCGTGTGAAGCACCGAGCTCTCCGATCACCCGTCGCTGCTCGTCCAGGTACTCCTCGAACGGCTGGGTCCAGCTCTCGCGAAGGCGTCGTTTCGCGTGACGGTAGGCGAGGGTCGGGCCGCGGGCGATCTCGCGGGCGAACCCGACCGCCACCTCGCGGAAGTTCGCGATCGGGAGGATCTCGGTCACGACCCCCCACTCCACCGCCGTCTTCGCATCCAGGACGCGCCGGGTGAGGTAGAGATCGAGCGCCCTCTTCCTCCCGACGACGCGGGGAAGGAGATACCACCCCCCTCCGTCCGGGATCTGACCCACCTGACCGTGAGCCATGGAGAACGCGGCGCGCTCGGAGGCGATGACGATGTCGCACGACAGCGCGAGACCGAAGCCGAAGCCGGCGGCCACCCCGTTCACCGCAGCCACCGTGGGGACGTCGGCCCCGAGAAGCGAAAGCGTGATGCGGTGGAGGTTCTCGGAGAGGTCGAGGAAGAAGGCACGGGGATCGTGATCGAGGGCGATCGACATCTCCCGGATGTCTCCGCCCGAACAGAAGGCCCGACCGCTGCCGGTGAGGAGAACGGCCCGCACGCTCCCGTCGGTGGGAATCTCGGAGAGGGTCTCGGCCAGCCCCCGGGCCAGATCGGGGCTGATCGCGTTCATCGCCTCCGGCCGCTTGAGCGTGACGAGGGCGACTCCCTCCTCGATCTCCACGGTGAGAAAACCCCGATCGGTCGGCATCGTCGCCATGCTCACCCCCCGGCGGAGAATGTAGCCCGGCCCCGGGAGCGGGGCGAGGAGAAAGACCGAGCACAGGGCGATCTCGACCGGGGCCGGTTGTCGGCGTCGCGTCGGGTGTGAAACACTGCACCGCATGAGTGCGCGCAGGGGAAAGAGGAGAGAGGCGCCCCGGGGCCCCGAACCGGGAGAGGATGCGAGGCCGGTCGACCCGGGATTCCTGCTCCTCCTGGGGATCGTCCTCCTCTTCGTGGTGCACGCGTGGCGGTTCCGCTTCACGGTGGACGACGCCTTCATCTCGCTCCAGTACGCCCGCAACCTGGTCGAAGGGCACGGCCTCGTCTTCAACCTCGGGAAGAGGGTCGAGGGCTACTCCAACTTCTCTTGAACCCTCCTGATGGCGTTGCTCTTGAAGCTCGGCCTGCCGGCGCTGGAAGCAACCCGATGGCTGGGGATCGCATTCGCGGCGGGATCCGTGTTCTTGGCGGCCCGCGCCGTTCGGGCCCTCACAGGGGGCTGGGGCCCCCTCGCAGTCGGGGTGGCGGCGCTGGTGGCGGGGAACTCCGCTCTCGCCCTCTGGAGCGGAGGCGGTCTCGAGACCGGGCTCTTCGTCTTCCTGGTCACGCTCGCCTGGGAGCGCGGCACGGCGCCGGGGATCAGCGCGGCCGGAAGGAGACTCGCCCCGGCGCTCTTCGCCGCGGCCACGCTCACGAGGCCGGATGCTCCGTTGTTTTTCGGAGTGTGGTTCGCGGCACGCCTCGTCGACACGCTCATCTTTCCCGGACCCCTCCGCGACCCGAGGGGAGCGCGGGGGCTTCTGGTCGACCTCGCGATCTTCTCGACCCCGGTTCTCCTCTTCCTGCTCTGGAAAACCGCATACTACGGAAATCTCCTGCCGAACACGTACTACGCCAAGGCGGGCGTTTCCCCGGCGTACTTCACCCGAGGCCTCGAGTACGCCGGTGCGTTCCTGCGAGCCTACGGGGCGGCGGGCCTCGTCCCCGCCCTCGGGCTCGTGCCTCTGTTTCTCGGGAAACACCGGAGGTGGGCGGGCACGACTCTCCTGTTGATCCTCGTCTACGGCTTCTACGTCCTGGGGATCGGGGGCGATGTCCTGCCGGCTCACCGCTTCTGGTTGCCCATCGTTCCAATGGGGGCGGCGCTCGTCGGAGCGGGCACCCTGGAAGCGATCCGGCTGATCTGGCGGCAGAAGCCCGGTCGGAGCGGGTCGCCGGCGATGGCGGCGGGGGCCGTCCTTGCTCTGATGAGCACCGTCGTCTTCTTCTTGAACCGGGAGGAGATCGATGAGCGGCGAAGGGCGCACATCGGCTCGGTGGAGAAGTTGCGGGGCATCGCCCTCTGGCTGAAGAGGGAGCTCGCGCCCGACGAGCCGATCGCAGCCACGGCGATCGGGGCGATCGCCTACTACTCCGATCGACCCGTGATCGACATGCTCGGCCTCACCGATCCCGAGATCGCGCGTCGGCCGGAGATCCTCGATGGTCTCGTGGACACCTGGAAGGAGAAGCGCTACAACGCGGCCTCCGTCCTCCGTCGGCGCCCAGGGGCGATCGTCTTCTCCACCGGGCTCCGGCCGAGCTCGAGCTCGGAGAAAGCGCTCTTTCTCTACGAGGACTTCCACCGGAGCTACTACCTCCACACCTTCCGCCTCGATCCGAGGCAAACATGGGTCGAGTCGGTGTACCGTCTCCGTCCGGACGCCTCCCCTGTTCCGGAGACGATGATCCCGGTTCACGAGCGGGAGTTCATCGAGCACTTCGCGGCGGGGATGCTGGCTCAGGCGGGGAACCGGGAGTTACCCCGGGCCGCGGAGTCCTTCGAGATGGCAGTTCGAACGGGGCCGGCGTTCTTCACCATGGGTCACGGATGGTGGGCGTCGATGCTCCACCAGATCGGGGATCCCCGCGGCCCGGGCCTCCTCCGGCGAACGATCGCGCTCGACTCCCTGCAAGTCATTCCGCTCGCTCGACTGGCCTTCCACCACGTGCTGCAGGACGAGATCGAGCCGGCGCAGAGACTGTACGCAAAGCTCCGGGAGGTGAGCCCGGACGATCCCGAACTCTGGAAGGGGATCGCCGAGATCGCCCGTCGGCGGGGGGACTATGCACAGGCCCGAGCCGCCATCGTCCACAGTCTGGAGGCATGGAGCACGAATCCGGCGGCCACCGAGATCCTCGCGCGCATCTGCGTGGAGACCGGGGACCTGGACGGGGCGGAGCGGGCCTTTCGGGCGCTGTCGCGGCTCCATCCCGGTTCGGAGCTCGCGCGCCGGGGTCTGGAAATGGTGGCTCGGGCCCAGGCCGAGAACCGATCGGGGATCCCGGACCCGGGGCGGTAGAGGGTCGGAGGTTCGTCGCCATCCGGCCAGCCTGCATATCTCACCAGACTCTGCTGCGGCAGCGCCTCGCGACGAGCCTGGTGAGAAATACAGGCCAGGGACCGGATCCCGCCCTGCAACCTTTCGCCCACCCGTCGCGTAGAATAGAATGTCCAGGCAAGACGTCGGAGGCGGACCATGCTCGAGCTGATCTCGCTGGTTGTTCTCGTGGGTCTTCTGGTGCTCCTCGCGGGCCTCCTGAAGGTGACCCTGGCCGTCGTGTTCTCGATCCTGCTGCTGCCCTTCACCCTCCTGTTCTGGGTTCTCGGCGGGCTCTTCCGACTGCTCCTGCTGCCGTTCCAGATCCTGGGGGGGCTGCTCCTGGGGCTGCTGCTGATCCCCCTCCTGGTGATCGGGCTCCCGGTCCTCCTGGGGCTCGGGGTTCCGCTCCTGATCGGTGGACTGCTCCTCTTCGGGACGTTCCTCGTGATCGGACTGGTCTGCTGGGCGGGGGTCGCCCTCTTCTGCGGTTAGGTCTTCTGCGGCGAGCCGGCGGCCGCTAGGTCCGTGGGCCGGGAACCCTACGGCGCGATCGCGGTGAAACCGAGCTCCTCCGCGTTGCCGATCCGGATCACCCACGCGAGATGCAGAACTCCCTTCGGGGAGACCGCGCCGACCAGCGAGTGGGCGGTGACGGGGACCGCGGCGGCACGGAGGGCCTCCCCGAAGAGGAGGGTGCGCTCGGTCCGCCACGGGGAGCGGCCGCCTTCCGCGGCCATGCGGTAGACCTCCACCATCCCCCGCCCGACGACGTTTCCGCTCCGGGCGGCCCACCACCGACCCCCGCCCTCCCCCAGCCAGAGCGTCGCGGGCCCGGGCGACGCGGAGACCCGCTGCGCCGAGAGGTCCGCCGCCGTGGCCAGCCGGACGCCCACCGGGATCGGGAGGGGCACGATCCGCCCTCCGATCGAGGTCTTCTCGCCCGAGAGGCCCGCGGCGGGCGGGTCGATCCAGCCCACGGCCGGTGCGCCCGACTCGCGCGCCACGGGAACCACCCCCGTCCCCCGCCCGAGCGGTTTCAGCTCCCCCCAGGTCGCGCCGCGATCGGGCGAGGCGCGCAGCGCGAGCTGCCCATGGCGGCCGGCCTCCTCCGCCCAGGCGACCGCGACCTGGTCCCCGCGGACGGAGATCCGGGCGTCGTGGCTGGCGTGGGCGCCCGGGTCCCCGGGATCGACGCGCCGCTCGGAGGGCTCCCACGTGGCGCCTTCATCGAGGCTTCGCCGGAAATAGAGATCCGCGAGGCCGTCGCGCTCGTCCCACCAGCAGACGAGGACGGTACCGTCGTCCCACGCGACGATCTGGGGATGGTAGGAGACGCCGGCACCGGGAGGATCCGTGTCCACGCGCCGCTCGGGGTCCCACGTGGCGCCGTGGTCCGTCGAGCGGCGGAAGAGGATGTCCCGCGATCCGAACCGCTGATCCTCCCAGGCGACGTAGACCCGCCCCGCTCGGTCGGCACGGAGCGCCGGCATCGAGGAGACGGCGGCGCCGGCGGAGTCCTCGTCGAGACGCGTGTCCGGGGCCTCCCAGGTCCGCCCTCCGTCGGAGGAGCGGTTCAGGTAGAGGTCGTCGCGACCGTTGCGGGCGTCTTGCCAAACGGCGTAGATGCGATTCGCGGCGCCCGCCGCGACGCGCACCTCGAGCGATCGCGCCGCGCCCGGCGCATCCGTGTCCACCCGCCGGGGCTCGGGAAGCCAGTCTCCGTCCGGTGCCGGCTCGCGGCGGTTGACGTAGATGTCTCGCGCGCCGCCGGCGCGGTGCTCCCATGCCAGAAGAACGGCCCCGTCCGCGGCGAGAGCCAGGGCGGGGGCTCCCGCATCGCCCGGGAGCCCTCCCGTCGGGCGCTCGAAGTCCGTATCGGGGCCGCAGTAGGGTCCCACGCAGGTGGCGGCCAGGAACGCGGGCACGACGAGAGAGGGAGGCATCTTCCGATTGTAGGGGGCGTGGTCCGTCCCGTGTGGCGCGAATCGCGAAGAGGGAGGACCCGACGCCGCCCCGAGCGTATCCGAAGCACGTTCGAGACACGTCCGACGTACACCCGAGGCACGCATGTCCGAGGCGGGTCCAAGGCACGTCCGAGGTACGTCCGAGGTACGTCCGAGGTACGTCCGAGGCAGAAAGGAAACCTTCGGCCGATTGCCGGGTTCCCGGAGCAGGCTGGCACGACCGCGTGGACGGCGGGCGCTCCCGGGGACGATCCCCGGAAGCGGTTCGCCGCCACCGACCCCGGCTCAAGACCCCGCGTGATCCGAAAGGAGTCGTCATGAAGACGCGCGCTCTGGCAACGCTCGGCCTCGCCGCTGTGGTGGCGGTCCTCTCCTCCCCCACGATCGCCTGCTCCGGCGACAGCGGTTCCTCGGGATACCTCGGCGTTCGACTTCAGCGGGTGGAAGGCGGGTTGGCCGAGGCGCTCGACCTGGAGGAGGACACCGGGGTGCTCCTCGCCCAGGTGCTGGGGGACACGCCCGCCGCGGAAGGCGGACTGGAGGCGGGAGACATCGTCGTCGAGATCGACGGTGAGATGGTCGGGACCCCCGGTGACCTCCGCGAGCGGATCCGCGCCCGCGAGGCGGGAGACAAGGTCCGGATCGAGTACCTGCGCGACGGGAGCCGGAAGAGCGTCGAGATCGTCCTCGGCGAGGTCCCGCAACTCGGGAAGAAGCTCGGGCACCACCCGCGACGTCTCGTGCGCGAGTTGCGGCTCGATCGGAGTCGGGGATTCCTCGGAGTGAAGACGCAATCGCTCCGTGGCGATCTCGGGGAGTTCTTCGGTGTCGAGGAGGGTGAGGGCGCCCTCGTCGTCGAGGTGGTCGAGGACAGCCCCGCGGAGAAGCTCGGGCTGAAGGCGGGGGACGTCGTCGTCGAGGTCGACGGCAAGTCGATCGGCGATCCCGGGGACTTGCGGCGGGTCGTTTGGGAGTTCGAGGAGGAGTCCGAGGTCGAGGTCGTGTGGATCCGGGACCGGAAGGAGAACCGGGGGAAGACCACCCTCGAAGTTCGCGAGGGCGCCGGGCAGCGCGTCCTCTCGTGGTTCGGCGAGGGGGAAGAAGGGCTCGAGGACATCGACATCCGCGGTCACCTCGACGCGCTGAAGCACCACGTCGGGGAGGGGATGCACAAGGTCAAGCGGATCGAGATCCACGAGTCCACGGACGAGGCTCTCGAGGAGCTGCGCTCCGAGATCGAGAATCTCCGGGAGGAGATCGACGAGCTCAAGAAGCGCAAAGGGAGTGACTAGCCTCGATCCGTCAAAAAATCTCGAGGGAAAACGCACGAGAGCGCGCCAGCCGGGGTCGCGCGCAGCCCGAGCCAAGCGGAGCTCATCCCATGATAAGTGAGTATTGGCGAGGGCGAGCACGGCCGCGGATGGCATGCTATCGTGCGAGCGCCAGCGCTTTTCGCCGAGATTTTCTGAAGGATCGAGGCTAGCCGGGTGAGATAAGCAGGCTAGGCTGCACTGACCGAGGCGGGGCGCCGGGCCGGTCTGGCGGTGGAGGGATTCGCCACTCTCTCACGGCCCTCCACGTTCCGATCCGGCCCGTCGGTAAGTCGTTGGTTGATAACGGGTACGGGGTCTTCGGGATCTACCGCCGAGGGTGTCCGCGGACGATCCCGCCCACGGTTGGACGATCAGCGCGAGCCCCACGGATCCGTTCGTGAACGAGGGTCCCTTCATTCCCGGCCTGCTGATCCTGAAGCTCTGGTTCGCCTGCAATGTCATCGATGGAATGGCTGCTGCCGCATTCGCTGTCACCTCGACGGATCCGTCCAATGTCATCATCGACTTCGTCGCCAAGATACGTTCGACTGCGCAGTGCCCGTTGCGAATCCCCGGCCAATTCAGTGGATCGGCTACTCGGACGACGGGACTCCGCCGCCCGGCAAGGACTGGGACGGGGCGAGAAGCCGACCCCGGTCGAGGATGGGACCTGGGGTAAGATCAGGAGCATCTACCGGTGACGTGAGTGCCGTGCCCCCGTACGGCGCTGACGATGGGCATCGGAGTCGGCAGGTTCTTTGAGCGGCTCCCAAGGACCTCCATCTCGGATGGGCCCGCGGGATGGCCCCCCGTCGGTCCATCACGCGGCGAAGAGAGTCTTCACGCGAGCCGGCCGATGCACAAGCACCGACACACGTTAACGACTCCGTGTTTGGTGCGGTGGATCCCGAGGATGGCGACCGAGCGGTGGATCGCTCGTCCGGTTCGAGCTCGGTCCGCTCGATGCGAGGTCGGTGGCCCGGCGGCCGCGGGGGATAGTAACACTTGATCGAGACGATTGCCGGAAAGACGCGGTCGGCCTGCCCGCCGGACCGAGTCTCCCCCGAATCACCCGGCCCGTGTCCGGTCGGAGAGAGAAGGACTAGTCAGCCGATCTCAGTGTGAATGGCAGGACATCTCTATCTGGATATACCTGGACGCACCGGCATTTCGAAGCAGAGCCTCTCGGACCAAGCGGGCCGCAGTTCTCAGAAACGGTCCGGCCCGCTCGGCATGATGCGCGCCGACTCCCTTGAGGACGCAGCTTGAGCCCTTCGATTGGGCGCTGAGGGCATTCCGCTTCCATTGATGTCCTCCCCTCCGTCGGCTACATTGGTTTCCGGGAGCATAGACGCCAATCCCGCTCTCTCCCAAGGTCCCCATGCTCCCCAAACTTCAATATGTATCCACTGCGCTGAAGAGCAGGAGGACGTGAGATGCCATGTCAAAGTGTCCGAGATGTCGTCTCTTTCTTTGCGCAGTACCCCGACAATTCAGAGCCGGCGAATGATACGCGCTGGCGTGAGTTCGCTCAATGCCTGTTGCGCCTCTCTTACCCCAGGCGCATTCGCCTCCTCGAGGATTACGGGCGACAGCATACGCCCAATGCTCCGTCCCTTCACTTCGTCCGCCACTGGGGTAATCTCATCCACAGGAAGATTGACGCCGGCCACTGGTCCAACATGCAGAATCGGACGGCATGGGAGACCTACGGAGAAGGCTATATCAACCAGTTTGCGCTCGAGCAGACGGGCACCCGACGGCACCAGCCAATGCTGCAGGCACTGGATGATTACAATGATGAGTATCGCCGCCGACAATCTCAAGCCCGAGTCCAGGCCGCCCAGCAAACGGTACAGCGGCAGGTCGCTCACATCGAGCAGCATGTCAACGAGTGGACCGGGTTCTTCCGAGGGGTCTATCAGGATACTGCCGGAGCACAGGGTGCGCAAGACAGAGCCAATACGGTCGTCGCCATTGCGGACGTGGACCCGAGACTGGGCGCGCGGCCCGACCGCAACGTCGGGCTTGGCGTAGCACCTCTGGCTTTATGGCTCTTGAGTCGCTGGAGATCGGTCATTGACGCAACCCAACATCCCGACTTTCATCGTAATCTGCAGACCGTCGGCTGGTGGCCTGATCTCACGAACCGCTCCGCCGACGCCGACTATCGTGAGTCTTCCCAGGTTTTGGACTCGTCCGGGGCGCGCCGTACCTCACTCCAGAGTGGGCCAGCGGCTCAGGGGATGTGGCGAGGCAGATGCTTTTTCGCGCGCCGCACATGGGCATTCGGCCTCAAGGTGAATGACTTGGGGGAACTGTTCAAGCGTCACATCTGTGGTGGCCAGACGGTTGGTCAATACTTGGGCACCGCGGGAGGAGTGACAATACGCAGGTTGAACGCGGCCGAGTACACCGATATGCGTAACCAGCTACGCGCCTGGGGAGAGCTCAACCAACGAGGGCGCTTGCCGTATGGCGGATCCCGACCCAATGTGCCGCAACTTGCCGACCGAGTCCGGGCAATGTATCGCGTAGTCCATGAGGGCAGACGGTCTGAAATCCCCGCTACGGGTTTGATATCCGGGAGTACCGCGGGGGCCCCGCGCCCGGCAAGAATGGAACCCTGGTGGTGATCGGCGGCACACGGAGCACGACAACGGGTCAAGCTCACGCCGAGCTTCCTCACCGGGAGCTGTCCGCTGAGACGGAACACTCCCTTCACGTGAGGTGATGGGGAACGACCCCGGGACGGAAACGGAGAAGGGGGGAGGTCATCCCTCCCGCCGCGGCTCACCGGGGCTTCCGGCCGGCAGCGAACCTCGTCCTCTCCGGCCGGTCGGCCTCAGCTGATCCGGCGCTTCACCTCCGCCTGCTTCCTGCGATTCCGAACCGAGAAGTACGCGACGCCGAGAACTACGGCGAGCAGGATGAGAATCAGGTCGAGAGACATGGATCGTTCTCCTTCCGGTCCCGGACGAGACCATTCGTGATATCAGGGTGCTTGATCATTCGTTTCCACTGAGCGCGCGTATCAGGTCGAGGAATCCCGGCGCCAGGATCACGACGAGGAGCGCGGGGAAGATGCAGAAGACGAGAGGAAAGACCATCTTCACCGGCGTCTTGCGGGCCGCCTCCTCTGCCCGCTGCCGGCGGCGGATGCGGAGAGAGGCGGAATGCGTCCTCAGGGCCTGGCCGACGCTCGTCCCGAACTTGTCACTCTGAACGAGTACCGCGACGAGCGCGCGCACGTCGTCGATTCCGGTCCGGAGCGCGAGGTTCCGAAGGGCCTGGCGGCGGGAAACTCCCGCGCTCATCTCCAGGTTCACGAGACGCAGCTCCTGGCACATGGCGGGAGAGTGCATCGAAGACTCCCGGGACACGCTCTGGAGCGCCGCGTTCAGTCCCTGGCCCGCCTCGATGCAGATGACCAGCAGATCCAGGGCATCGGGAAGGGCGAAGGTGATCTCCTCCTGCCGCTTCTTCTGACGCAGGCGCAGGAGCATGTAGGGGGCCATGAAGCCCACGAATGCCGCGACACCGCAGACCAGAAGGGCCTCGGTGCGCCCGAGGCGTGTGAACTCCGCGGTCACGAAGATCGCGGCATACGTGACCGCGACCGTCAGGACAATTCGAAGTCCCGCAAACACCCGGCGCGCGTCCTCGTGACGGTATCCCGCCGAGGCGAGCTCCCACCGCAGGACTTCCGAGTTCGCATTCCCGGGCAGGATCCAGGACAGATACTTCAACGGCCGAATCCAGAACGGAAGGTCTTCCCCCGACATCGCCACTTCCGGGTCCTCCGTCCCGGATCGACTTCTCCCACCGATCTTCCGCAACCGGTGAGTGACCCGGCTGTCTTTCATGCCGAGTCGGTAGATTCCGAGGGCGACGGTGAGCACCACCATTCCGCCGAGCGCGGGGACTATGTAAAAGAGCATATCTAGACCCGTATCGATGCGATGCGTCGCATCACGAAGAAGCCGATGATTTGCATGGTTGCCGCCCCGACCAGGAGATGCTTGCCCCACGGATCCCGGAGGAGGGTCCGCATGTAATCCGGAGCGGTGGCGATGATGAAGACGGCGAGCACGATCGGAAGCAGCGACAGGATGAACGCGGAAATGCGCGCCTGGGCGGTGAGAGCGCGAACGTCCCCCAAGATCCGCAATCGGTCTCGGATGACGAAGGCCGTCCCGTCGAGAATCTCGGCCAGATTCCCGCCCGTCTCCCGTTGCAGAAGAACGGCGATGACGAAGAGATGAAGCTCCTTGCTGTCGACTCGGCCGGCAAGGCTCGTCAACGCATTTCGCAGGTCGATTCCCAACCGGTTCTCCTCGAACAGGATCCGGAATTCCTTGGCCACCGGATCCGCGCACTCGTCCGCGACGACCTGAATGGCCCCGGAGAGTGCCATTCCCGAACGAAGTGCCCCCGTCAGGATGTCGAGCGCATCGGGGAACAGACGCTCGAAGTGCCTCGCCCGC
>JALGZR010000183.1 GCA_025774805.1 bacterium | reverse complement strand
GGGTTCACCCTCCATCCGCGGAATACCTTCAGATCCGAATTGAATCTCGGGGCGTAATGGTAGCTCCAGTTGACGTCGTAGTTCCAGCTGGTATCGGCGCTGGTCGGGTTGAAGCCCTTCGTGTCGCTGGCGCTCAGGCGGAGGTTCATCGCGTCGAACGTGTAGTAGAGGAGCGCGTTCTCCGACTTTCGCGAACGGCTGATCGACACCGACGCGCTTCTCGACCGACTCTCGGTCCTCTCCAGATTCGCGTCGTCGAGAACGATGTCGGAGCCGGTCTTCAACTCCGGCTTTCTCACGCTCTTCGACCAGCCCCAGTCGACCGGCAGGTTCACTCCGATCCCTTCGAGGAACTTGCCCACATTGATGTTGCCGCGGACAGAGACCTCGGTGTCGTCGCTCCCCCTCCGGGGATTCTCCTCCGCCGCCGATCGTCCGCTTCCCCCGCCGGTGACACTCCGAAACTCCTTCCCCATGACCCTGTAGTCGCCGCTCAACGAGAGGAGATCGGAGACGGCCACGTCGACCCCGATCCGGCCCGCCATGCCCGGGTCCCCTTTCACGTTGATCAGCCGGAGATCATCGACCCAGATGATCCCCGTGAGCGGTCCGTTCGTCACCGGTCCGTCGCGCGCGGCGTTTGTCGCGCCGAAGGTGAGCCGGCGGATCTTGGTCATGCTCGGCTGCCCCACCGCCCGGAGGGTCAGGTTCCCCTCCTGAAGCTCCCTCACCTCGACCTCCCTCCCGTAGAGGGTGTAGAGCGAATCGGGAACGAGCGGATCGAGCAGCTTGAGTCGGGTCATCCCCGCCAGGTCGACCTCGATTCGGTTCCACCGGCTGAATGGGTCGCTTAAGGGGACGGTCACCTCGTAGAAGTTGAGCGAGTCCCCCCCGAATCGGAAGAAGAAGTCGGGGTACGGGTCGTTCTCGTCGATGATCGAAGGGGAGGCGCGCCGCACCCAGAACTCGACCTCGCTGTAACGGGTGTAGTCCTCGTCCTCGAAGAGGGCACGGAAGACCGACCCGGTGTTTCCGACCCGGAAATTCTCGTACTGGATCAGGAGCGACTGCTCCTTCTCGGGAACCTGCCGCTCGATCTGAATCTCCACGGGGGGCGACTCGTAGTCCTCCCCCTCCTTGTTGTTGATGACACCCGCGGCGAAGATCTCGGCCGAATCGAGCTGATCCGCCGTGAGGAGCGCCCCGTTCGGCCCCTGGAGCCCCCCCTCGAGCCAGCGGTTTCCGGTCACCTCCATGGAGAAGATCTGGAAGCGGGCATCGGTGGTGTCCACGTCCTCGAACCAGATCCGCACGTACTTGACACCCTGGTCGAAGGTGGGGGCGCGGAGGATCTCCCTCGCCTCCGCCTTCGCCAACGGAATCCGGTAGAGCCGCCAGTTCTTCCCCGCCCCGGGCGCCCCGTGGGCGACGACGTTCTCCTCGGTCTCGAAGTCGAAGGTGAACCGGAAGTAACCCTCCTCCAGATCGATCCGCCCATTTCCGTTCAGGTCCTCGGTATCGAGGAAGCCGTCCCCCTCCGTGCCGTTGATGCGGGAGTAATCGTCCTGCCTCTTCTCGTCGTACGCCCAATCGTCGCCCGCGGGGTCCTCACCCGGGCCGATGAGAGCGCGCTCCGCGGCGTTGAAGATGCCGTCGAGCCCCGAATCCTCGTCGATGGCCGGATCGTCGTTCCCCGAGTCGTCGAGAACGCCGTCCAGGTTCTTGTCCTCGGTGTTCAGCTTCTTGTCGGGCGGGTCGGTGCTCCACATGGCGTCCTCGCCGAGGAGCCCCATGTCTATGTGCATCTTTCCCCGATTCAGGCCGAAGTCGTTGACCCAGATCTGGAAGAACTTGCGGTCCTTCAGGTCGAGGCCCCCTTTCGAGACGAGCCTCATGATCCCGCCCCAGGCGTCCGTGGCGTCTCCGGCCGCCACCGTTCCTCCACGGAGCGCCACCTCGAGCACCGGTACGAACTTGATCCGCTCCTCCTGGGTAAGGTCCGGATTCAGATCGCCCCGCGTGGTCGAGTTCTTCGGGTTGTACCAGTCGACATCGAGATAGCGGTCGAGTGGCTCGCGCTCTTCCTCCTTGGTCATCGGGTCCTTCGGAATCGACATCGGATCCCATTGGCGGCGAGTGATGCTGAACGACGAGACTTCCTCGGTCCCTTCCATGTCGTCGATATAGATGGCGTTCTTCGTGTTCGGGTTCGGGAAGGTGGCGGCCGTCTCTAGGTTGAGGCTGAAGCGGGACTTCTGCCTGGCGCGCACGCCGGGCACCCAGTTCGCGAAGCGAGTGAGGAAGTCGGGCTCCTTCTGGGTCGACATGGAGAGCCCGCCGACGAAGATCCGCGAGGGCTCCTGGCCGAGCCTCGGCCGGCGGTAGGGAGTCCGCTTCCCCTTGAAGAGGAAGAGAGTGGAGAGCTTCGTGTCATCCGAGAGGTTGTACGAGCCGGCCGCCCCGGCGAGGCTCTTCTGCGCCTGCGACAGGAAGGGTGCGTACTCGAAGTCGATGGAGATGTCGGCTTCCGGCTCGAGCGCCTCGTCGGTAAGGAACTCGATTTGGCCGATCTCGTAGATGATCCGGTAATCGGTCCCCCGGGTCAGGGTCCGTCCGTTCAGCTTGACCACCTCGCTCCCCTCGATGATGTTCGACCGGCCGAGGGAGAAGGAGGTCTGCGCCGTCCGGTACTTGACGACGATCTCGTACCGCGAATCGGTGGGACGCGGGTCGTGGTTGTCGTAGAGGATCGGGTTCCGGTTC
>JALGZR010000182.1 GCA_025774805.1 bacterium | reverse complement strand
GGGTTCCAGCTCCTTTCGGAGCTCCTGCCTCGCCCGGAAGAGAAGAGTCGCCACGTGACTCCGGGGGATGTTCAACGATTCCCCGATCTCGTCGTAGCTGAGATGGCAGTGGTGAGGGAGGAGGAGGGGGATCCGGTAGCGCTCCGGAAGGGAGTCGATGTGCGTATTCCGAGCCAAAAGGATCCCTGAATCCGAGGCATGAGGATCCCCGATTCCGAGCCAAGAGGATCCCCGGTTCCAAGGGAAGAGGATCCCCGATTCCGAGGGAAGAGGATCTGTCAATCCGGCAGATGAGAACCCTCCGGTGTGAGCCGGGCCTTCTGAAGTAGCCCGCCAGGACGAAGCTGACGCTGGGTAGTCGAGGTTGCTATCCATCCTCCTTCAAGAAAGGAGGGTGGAGATGCCTCAGGAGCGGCTACCCATGCGAAAAATCCGAGAGATTCTGAAGTTACGTTGGGGCGAGGGCCTCGGGAAGCGGAAGGTGTCCCGGAGCCTCGGGGTGTCCGTCTCGTCGGTGCTGAGGTGCACCCGGCGGGCGGAGGAGGCGGGGCTTGGCTGGCCGCTTCCGGCGGAGCTGGACGACGTCGCTCTCGAGGCGAAGCTGTTCCGCCGGCCGGCGGTAGCGACCGTCCGGCTCCGCGCCGTCCCGGACTTCCGAGGGATCCACCGGGAGCTCCGACGGAAGCACGTCACGCTGCGGCTCCTCTGGGAGGAGTACAAGGAGGCCCACCCGGAGGACGGATACCTCTACAGCCGGTTCTGCAGTCTCTATCGGGGCTGGTCGAAGAAGCTCGACCTGGTGATGCGGCAGGACCACCGGGCGGGGGAGAAGACGTTCGTTGACTTCTCCGGCGATGGGATCGAGATCGTCGACCGGCACACCGGGGAGGTCTGGGAGGCGCCTCTCTTTGTCGCGGCCCTCGGGGCGTCGAGCTACACGTACGCCGAGGCCCTCCGCTCCGAGAAGCTGGGGGACTGGATCGAGGGACACGTCCACGCCTTCGAATTCTTTGGCGGCGTGAGCGAGGTCACGGTTCCCGATCAAACCCGGACGGCGGTGAGCCGGCCGTGCTACTACGAGCCGGAGATCCACCGGTCCTACCAGGATTGGGCCGAGCACACCGGCACGGTGATCATCCCCGCGCGGCCGCGCCATCCACGAGATAAACCGAAGGTGGAGGCCGCGGTGCTCCTGGCTCAGCGCTGGATCCTCGCGGCGCTCCGGAACCACGTCTTCTTCAGCGTCGAGCAGGCGAACGAGGCGATTCGGGAGAAGCTCGATCGGCTGAACAGCAAGGAGTTCCAGAAGCTGGACGGGTCGCGGCGGAGTCTGTACGAGACGATCGACCGGCCGGCCCTGCGGCCCCTCCCGGCGAGGCGGTACGAGCTCGCCGAGTGGTCGGAGCCGCGGGTCAACATCGACTACCACGTCGAGGTGGACAAGCATTTCTACAGCGTGCCCTTTGCGCTGGTGCACCAGAAGCTGGATGCCCGAAGGACCGCGACGACGGTGGAGGTGTTCCACAAGGGCCGCCGGGTGGCGTCGCACCGGAGGAGCTACCAGAAGGGACGCTACACCACGCTGCGGGAGCACATGCCCAAGGAGCACCAGCGGCACCTCGAGTGGACGCCGAGCCGGATCCTCGCCTGGGCGGGCAAGACCGGGCCCAGGACCGCGGAGGTCGCCCGGAAGATCCTGGATGCCCGCCCCCATCCGGAGCTGGGCTACCGCGCCTGCCTCGGGCTCCTTCGCCTCGGGCGGGACCACGGGTCCGACCGGCTCGAGGCGGCCTGCACGCGGGCGGTCGCCATCGGCGCGTGCTCCTACCAGAGCGCGAAGTCGATCCTGAAGAATGGGCTCGACCGCGAGCCCGTCCTGTCATCACCCGCAAGGCCCCCGCTCCTGCACGAGAACATCCGGGGGCCGGCCTACTACGACGGAGAGGAGGAAGAGTCATGCTGAACGAGGAGACCTACCAGAAGCTCGTCGCCATGAAGCTCCACGGCTTCGCCGCGGCCTTCCACGACCAGCTCGACCAGAAGGGTCCCGACAAGCTCACCTTCGAAGAGCGGTTCGGGATGATGGTCGACCGGGAGTGGACCGACCGGCAGGAGCGGAGGCTCCGTCGCCGGTACCAGATCGCCAAGCTCCGGGTCCAGGCCTGCATGGAGGACATCGACTACCGCCACCCCCGAGGCCTCGACCGGTCGGTGATGCAAAGGCTCGCCACGATGCGATGGGTCGCACAGAAGGAGAACGTGATCATCACGGGCAAGACGGGCCTCGGGAAGACCTGGCTCGCCTGCGCCCTCGGGGACAAGGGGTGCCGGGAGGACTTCACCGTCCGCTACTTCCGCCTCCCGCGGCTGCTCGGGTCCCTCCGGATCGCGAGAGGGGATGGGACCTACGAGAAGACCCTCGGCCAGCTCGCCAAGACGCCCATCGTCATCCTGGACGACTGGGGCCTGGCGACCTTCGAAGACGGCGCCCGGCGCGACGTCCTCGAGATCGTCGAGGACCGCCATGGCCGCGCCTCGACCATCGTCGCGAGCCAGGTCCCCGTCAAGCAGTGGCACGACACCTTGGGGGACCCCACGATCGCGGACGCCATCCTCGACCGGCTGATCCACAACGCCCACCGGATCGAGTTGAAGGGACCGTCGATGCGGGACCCGAAGAGACGGAAGAAACCGAAGGAGTAGGAGTCGTGGGAAGCCCCCAGACCGACGGAGAGACACTCGGCGGAGAGACGGGATGAAACCTCCGGAA
>JALGZR010000181.1 GCA_025774805.1 bacterium | reverse complement strand
GAAGGCGGTGGCGGGTGCGGTCGTTCTCGCGATCGCCGCGACGGCGCCCTTGCTCGTGTCGCGATACGTCGAGTGGGGAGATGCCGGCCAAAGCGAGCGTCGGTGCCTGCGTTCGCGGCCCTCGCACTTGCTGGCGACGTTGCCGGACGGGTCTCGGGCCGGGGCGTGGAACGCCGGGCGGATCGGCTACTTCTCGAGCTTCCATCACCCCGACAAGTTCGTCGTGAACCTCGACGGGCTCGTCAACAACTCGGTCCCGGAATACGCACGCGAGTCGACCTACGAGGCGTACCTCCTCGAGAACATCGACTACATCGTCGAGGTACCGAACCGTTTGAAGAACGTGATCGGGCCGGATCGATCGCGGGCGTTCGTCGCGCGGCATCTGGGGACCGGCGGTCGGGTGATCCCCTGAAGCCGGTCGAGTCGGGCCCGTCGCGTGCGACGAGGCGAGCCCGAGGAAGAAGAGAGGGGCGAGGGATGTCAGCGCGTGCCGCGCACCCCACCGGACCCCAGGCGGCTGCAGAAGCGTCATCCTTGTCGCCCGCCCGTATTCCGGGCACAATGGCTGCGACATCGGCGCGTTTCCCCTGTGCCCGGGACCTGGCCCCGACGATCCCCGAGATGGGCTGTGGCATCATGAAACGCTCGATCCTCACGACCGCCATCGCGGTCCTTCCGCTGACGACCGTCGTCTTCGCCGATCCGGCTCCCTACAGCTGGACGATCAGCTCGAGCAGCACCGACCCGTTCGTGAATACCGGCCCCGCGACGTCCGGAGTCGCCACGAAGTATCTGTGGCTCGTCTGCAGCGACGTTCCCGGGACCTCTGCCTCCGGGATGTCCTCGGCTGCATTCGGGATCGTGGAGGAAGGCATCGACCTGCTCGGCATCAACCCCATGAACGGCTTCCTGAACGCGTCGTCCGATCCATCGTGTCTGCTGCTCGCGGTCGGTGGTTGTCCGAGCGGTCCCGTGGTCGTCGCCTCGATTGTGGTTCTCGACTTTCCGGGGACGCTCTGTCTCGCTCCCTGCCCGTCCTGGGCGGAGCCGCTCACGGTCGACTGCGAAGCGACGCCGGCGGCGTGGGGCGTCGCCTGGATCGGTTACAGCAACCGGGGAGGGCCCTGCGGTCGGGGGGCGCTCTGCGGCGCGTCCGTGACCCTCTGTCCCGGATCCATCGATGCGCCTCCCGGACAGAGGATCGAGGTTCCGATCGTCCTCGATTCCGAGGATCCCCTGGAGCTCGACGCGTTCGGGTTCGATCTCGTGTTCGATTCGGAGTTCCTCACGTACGTCGCGAGTCGTCCGGGAGAGTTGACCGAGCCCTGGGACCAGTTCGGCACGAATCTCCTCGAGGGCGGCCGTCTCCGGATCGGAGCGTTCACCGTGACCCCGTCGGAGGTCACCGGCGCCGAGCCGCTCGCGCACGTCGTGTTCGATGTGGATCCGCTCGCGACGGGCGGGGCCGGCCTCGGCACGATGAACCTCACGGACGACATCGAGACGGTCTTTCCCTGCTACGGCGAGGTGAGCTTCTTCTGCTTCTCGGACGGGGACGTCAACGAGGATGGCGCGCTCAGCGCGGGTGACGCCCTCTGCGCGTTCAAGTGCTACCTGGGCTTCGGCGAGATGCCGGCGGAATGCCAGGTCGGATCGGGTTGCGAGCGCGTCGCTGCGGATGCCGACTGCGACGGCGAGTGCGAGCCGGGCGACGCGCTGTGGATCCTCGAGCAGTTTCTGTGCGACGACCCGCCGCTCCACTGCGGAGGCCTGGTACCGACGTGCCTGTCGCCGGAGGCGCCGGGCGTACGGGCCGGGGTCGGCGGGACGCGGTTCCGTCTCGCCGCCGCGACGATTCCGCCCGGCGCCACGGTCGAGATCCCGCTCGAGGTCGGAGGAGACGCTCCACTGAGGTCGTTCGGACTCACGCTGACCCACCCCGCGGGAACCGAGATCGTCGCGCTGCGGCGCGCGGAGGCCACGGAGAGCTGGGCCGGGCTCGGCGAGGGGTGCGGCGAGGCTCGGGCCGTGCGGCTCGGTGGCTTCGACCCCGCCGGGATCGTGCTCTCGAGGAGCGACTGGACGACGATCGGTCGTCTCGTGGTGCACGCGACCGACGACGCCGCGGGGTCCGGATCGTTCGAGCTCGTCGAGGCGACCGACGACCTCGGCCCCGTCGAGTTCACGGGCGGCGAGGTCACGTTCACGGACGTGTTGCCGTCGCGGCCCGCGCTCGAGACCGGCCGGCCGAACCCGTTCCGGGAATCCGTCGTCATCCAGTACGACGTTCCGAGCGGACCGCCACGACCCGTGGAGATCAAGCTCTACAACGTGCGCGGCCAGCTCGTCCGGACGCTGGTCGACGGCGTCGCTCCGGCAGGCCGCCACGAGATCGAGTGGAGAGGACTGGATGATGCGGATTGTCCGGTGGCGGCCGGCACCTATTTCTATCGAATGAGGACGGGAGCGTTCGAAGTGACCCGGACGGTCGTGCTGACTCGCTAGGGCTCACTCGATCCGCACGGCCTTCCGCGTGACCGCGACGCCGCCCGCCTCCAGACGACAGAAGTACACCCCCGCCGGAGCCGGTCGCCCGTCGGAGTCCCGGCCGTCCCAGACGACCTCGTGACGACCCGCGGGGCGGGGCGCGTCGAGAAGCGTGAGGACGCGCCGCCCCGCGACGTCGTAGACCGTGACCTTCGTCCGCCGCGCTTCCGGTAGCGCGAACGAGACGGTGGTGGAGCCCCGGAACGGATTCGGGGTCACGGCGCCGAA